>JBFLYJ010000123.1:0-8093 GCA_040756635.1 Nitrospirota bacterium | reverse complement strand
ATATGAGGAAGCATCCTCTACAGATACTTCGCTGAAGTCTTTCACGCCTTTTCCGGCCACGTCGCTGTAAGACCGTTTTTTTATCCCGAGATATTCCATGGCTGTATCGGTCAGGTTGTGATTCGAGTTGTTCGGGTTTAAAAGATACGAAGCGAGCATGGTATCAAAGTCGACGCCTCTGACATTTATCCCTTCATTTCTCAGGACGATGATATCATACTTAATGTTATGCCCGGTCTTTAGTATTTTTTCATCCTCAAGAATGGCCTTCATTCGATCTAGTACAAGTCGTTTTTGCAGCTGGACGGGTGCTCCCAGATAAGCATGGCCGACAGGGATGTAATAAGCCCGTTCTGGGTCAGCTGAAAGAGAAATACCTACAAGCTCCGCGTTCATCGGTGATGATGTTGTTGTTTCAGTATCAATGGTGACCGCAGTCCTAACCTCCGCAAGGGCTTCTTCCAGTTGCTCGTTATCCAGTACGGTAATAAACTCGGTTTTTCCCCCGGAGTGCGAAGCCTGAGCAGGAACAAGCTTTATAAGGCTGCTGAACTCGTACTTTCTGAAGTACTCTATAAGCTTTGTCCATTCCGGTTCTTTCAATACAAAATCCTTGACCGCGACATCGACCGGGACGTCCGGATGAACTGTTGCGAGTTCCCTGCTGAGTTTTATACTGTCGATGTTATCGGATACGGCATTGCGGGCCCTTGCGTTTTTTATGCGTTCACGATTTATTATAAGATTATCGAGCGTCTCGAATTCCCGCAAGAGTTTTACGGCGGTTTTTTCACCTATCCCCGGTGCGCCCGGTATATTGTCCGATGAGTCTCCCATCAGGGCGATGACTTCGGGGAAGCGGGAAGGGCTGACGCCGAACCGTTCTATGACGTCCTTTTCTTCGGTTATCCTTTCTTTCATAGTATCGTATAGCTTTATCTTCGGACTGACTACCTGGCACATGTCCTTGTCGCCAGTTACGATGTAAACATCGATTCCATCTGATGCAGCCATCCTGGCGATATGGGCCAGTATGTCGTCCGCTTCGTATCCTGCTTTTTCAATAGTCATAATCCCGAAAGCTTTTATTATTTCTTTGACGAGTGGTACCTGCGGTTTCAGATCGTCAGGCATCCCAGGACGGTGCGCCTTGTATTCCTGATACGCTTCATGGCGGTGAGTCGGCCCAGGTGAATCAAATACTACCCCGAAATAGTCGGGATGTTTCTCTCTCAATATCTTGAGAATCATATTTGAAAACCCGAAAATGGCGTTGGTGGGCGTTCCGTCCGAAGCAGATAACCCTCTTATTGCATAGAAGGCACGGTACAGATATGAGTTCCCGTCGATCAGGTAAAGAGCAGACATACGCTATTATACACTAACAAATTATGTGATCCATGCCCGGGTGATTTTATATAATGATATTAACAGAAAGCTTTATCGATGGATAAAATTAACCGCCATATTTAGCGCACATGGCCTCGATAAACAATTGTAGTTCTTCGGGCTTCAGGAGCTGCTCCGGCAGTTGAGCACCAAGCATGACGGCCTTGTCAATTTTTTTCAGTAGATGAATGACACAATAACTGATTATTTTATCCGGCAGGGACTCCGGGACATTATTAATGAGAATATACTCAGAGGACCAATTCCCCTTTGGAGGTATGATTTTTACATACTCATTTTCACGCAGTGTTTTAGGAGTTGCTCCATGCTCCAGCGCAAGCGCCCTGACTCCGAGATTTACAAGCTGAAGCCCTCTTATGGCAGGGTTTGACATTGGACGATGCCTGCCTTTTGTGATAGGGAGAAAACGGTCTATGTTGATTCCCGAACAATAAAGATATGTTTTGCCGCCGCTGCCGGCGACAGGCACTAATATGAAAAAAAGGAAATCGTTTATATATTCATAAGATCTGTTTTCATTCATGAGCGTCCGCCCTGACATGACACTGCCGGCATGACTTGTCATTGTTCGTACTATAGAAACTTTATCTCATTAATTACCCAGATTACCCGGAAGGGTTGGCGTGTTTTTCTTTCTCTTTACTGTATGCTTCCTTCCCGGCTTCAATGGCGGATGAGATTAAAGATTTTTTTTCCGTTACAAATTCTCTTCCATGCTCTATCGCAGATGATAATTTATCTTTTGTCTGCTCGGCATATTCTGAAGCTTTCTTTCTGGTTTCATCAGTAAACTCTCTTATCTTCTCCCGTGTCTCCCTGCCTGAACGAGGAGCGGTAAGCAATGCTATCCCGGCACCCACAAGGCCGCCCAGAACAAAAGCAAGAACAACATGGCTCGCGGCAGAACATCCCCTGTCATCATTCATTTTTCTACCTCCTTTTTTATAATCCCTTGCGTTAAAACGCCCAGGGCGGTTTTTATACCTGCTCCAAAACTTGATATCGTTCCTGATATTAATGTGCTGATCTGTTTTATCAGAGTTTTTATGTCTTCAATAATGGCGCCTGTTTCTCCCACCGCCTTTGTAAGATGCTGGACATCGCTGATTGATTCATCCAGCTTATTCGCTACCTGGTTTGTCTTATCAACTGTTTCCTGGAGTTTTTTTAGAAGAGGGCTGAGAGACGCCTGGGTGGCCTGCAGAAAATCTTCGGCTGCTTTTGCGGTCCTCTTTATTTGCAACATTACGGGGATTAATAACGCCACCAATACAATGAATGCCCCTGCGATGATCCCCCAGAAAAACTGAGTGTCCATAATTACTCCTTTATAAAATATATATCATGAAAAAAGGCGGTTTGCAAATATGCTTTATAATACATTAATAAAAGCCAGTCTGCAATTATAATCGATAATATAACAGGTAAAATGGATGGTATCAAAGGCAAACCGTTGATACGCTTGGCATGTGTAAGGAATACCAGCCACGAAAGGCTGCTCTTCCCTGAATCCGTTTTACGATACCCTGCATAAAAGTCCTTTTAAATAATTCCCTTCCGGAAAGTTCAGTGCTGTAGGGTGGTCAGCAGACTGGGAAAGCCAGCGGATTATCTGCGCCTCGCGGCCTGCATCCAGCAAGGCGTCCGCTACGATTTTCTGAAAAAGTTCCTTCTCAACAAGACCGGAGCATGAAAACGTAAACAGCAGGCCCCCTGGTTTGAGCAGCTTAATCGCGAGAAGATTGATGTCCTTATATCCACGACAGGCGCGCATTAACTGGCCGCGTGAACCCGCGAATTTGGGTGGATCCAGAATGACGGTGTCAAACCTGTGTGAAGAATCTCGGAACTGCCGCAGAACACTAAATACATCACCTTCTATATTTTCAACCTTCGCCGTGTCCAGTCCGTTTAGTCTGATATTGTCCTGGCCCAACTCCAGCGCTTCCGAAGATGCTTCGATATTTGTTATTTTATCTGCTCCGCCACCCAGAGCCGACACTGTGAAACCACCCGTATAGGAGAAGCAGTTCAATACCTCAGTGTTTTTGGCATATTCAGTCACAATCGCACGGTTGTCTTTCTGGTCGAGATAAAAGCCGGTTTTGTGACCGTGTCCGATATCGACCAGAAAACGATATGGTCCCTCCCTGATTTCGACAAGCCGGGGAGGCTCCTGTCCGCACAGCAATCCAGTACGCTCCGGCAGGCCCTCTTTCTCACGAATACTGACATCAGAACGTTCAAATATCCCTTTATTAGGCATCAGGTTGTTTAGTTGATTCACAATAGTCTGTTTCCAGTGTTCAGCTCCCGCTGCGAGAAACTGGCAGACCAGAAAGTCACCGTACCTGTCTACAATTAGACCTGGTATTCCATCTGATTCGCTGTTTACCAAACGGTATGCATCTGTGTTGTATTTTTCTTTAAGAGGCAGTCTGAAATTAATTGCTCTTTCAATACGGGAGTAGAATAGGGCAGGAGAAACTTCCTCTTCTTTGAGAAAAGTCCATATGCGTACCGTAATTTGTGAATGGGGGGAATATGCTCCCCTCCCGTACCATTTGCCGTCTGAAGCGAATACGTCCACGGTTTCCCCGGACTGAGGTGAACCGTGAATTTTCGCGATAGCACCCGAAAAGATCCAGGGATGCCGACGAAGCAGTGATTTCTCACGTTGAGCTTTTAGGATGACAGATGTCATTTGATTTCCATGCTGAATTATGAGTGCTGTGCATTGCTTGTACTAACGCATTATATCATATGACGAACTCTTCATCATTTCATATCAGCAATTAAGAGCCTTTCAGTTCATATTTTTTAACAAGGTTGTCAGTTCTTTCTCTCAAGAATAGCAAGCAGCAAAATGCGAGTCTATATTTATACGCAACAAATAATTTGCTTCCTGAACATGAGGGATATTATGTGTTACGGTTTTACAAATAATCTTTGTATATATCATAACAGCCATAAGTCTTGAACCAGTCCTCATTTTTCATATGTTTATTCAGAAAAAAACAGAATGATTATAGCAATTTCATTATGAGTGACCTGAATCACATCTTCCAGCATAAAAATTTTTTACCATAAAATTGTGAGTATAATTAAGAAAGACGGCATTTTAAAGACCCACTTTTTTATTGCGGTTGTTATCTTATTCTCACTATGGGGATGTGGAAGCGGAGGGGTAGGTGGCAGCGGAAGCGGCACGAATGAATTGGTAGCAAGTGGGAGCGGTGGAAGCGCTGATCTTGTAGATAACGGAGGCGGTAACAATAGTGATCCTGACGGCGATAACGGCAGTGCCCCAGTTCCTGACCCGACGACAAATAGTTCTGTAACTATTTCATGGAATAGCCCCCAGTCAAACAGCGATGGAACGGCATTAAATGACTTGGCCGGATATAAGATATATTACGGTACATCTTCAAATGTCTATACACAGTCTGTAGATGTCGGGAACATAACAAGTGCAGTTATAAGCAGCCTGACGTCAGGGAATTGGTGTTTTGCAACAACAGCTTATGATACTGCCGGCAATGAGAGTAATTATTCAAACGAGGTTTGCAAGACAATATAGCAATTTGCTCCCTTACTATATAGAACTATTTTAAAAGAATTGATTATAAGAGAAGAAAAACTATTATTGAATTATAGTGGTATGTAAATTTTATTATTAATATTCTATCCCATCATTAATTAGACATTTCTTTTTATTTTAAAAATTGCTCTTGATCTCTTCATGGTATTCCTGTTCTTCGTTTACGCTCCATAAGTCATGATTAGCGCCGTGGATATTTTCCACCGCCAGCATAGCAGTCAGCATAGAGTGGTCCTGATTATTATATCTGTGTAATCCATTCCGGCCTACAAGATGAAGGTTGCCGATCCCCTTTAGATACTGACGAATAACATTTAGCATCTCACGGTACTTCGAATCATATGCGGGGTAAGCCTTGGGCATACGAACGACGCTGCCGTCTTCTATGTCAACCGACTTGACAAGCCCTATTGCTTCCAGTTCTCTTTTGCCCAGTTCGATCAAGTCCTCGTCCTGCATATTCCAAAGTTCATCCCCTTCGAAACAGAAGTACTCCAGGCCCAGACAAGACTTGCTTCGATCAGAGACCATATCCGGGCTCCAGTTCTTGAAGTTCTGGACTCTCCCGAGTTTGACCAGAGGATCATGAACATATATCCAGTTGTCGGGGAAAAGATCGGGCTTATTAACAATTAACGCTACCGTGAGAAAGTCCCTGTAACTGAGATTATTCGCAGCTGCAAGAACTTCTTCAGGCACAGAGGGGCGTATTTTTTGTATCAGCTCCCTGATCGGCATAGTGCTTATAAAGTCTTTTCCGTAAATAAGTGACTTTTGCCCATTAGCCCGTACTTCTATCGCGTCTACTCTCGTATTCTTGTTGTCGCATATTATAGTTTCGACCTCACTGCCAAGGGCAACAACTGAACCATTCTCCTGGATAATATTAGACACCGTTTGCCACATCATTCCAGGTCCTAGTTTCGGATAATCAAAAGAGTCGATCAACGTCTTGGCGACATTGCCGTTGTTTTTTTGATGCTGTTTCATAAGAGCATTTCTTACGGCGCTTTGCAGTGATAATCCTTTGATCCGCTGCGCGGCCCATTCAGCTCGTATTTCGCTGCATGGAATACCCCAGACTTTTTCGGTGTATGATTTAAAAAAAATATCATACAGACGTTTTCCAAAACGATTAGTAACCCACTGTTCGAATGTCTCCTCTTTCTTATGTGGGAACATATGCGCATGAATATAACTTAATACAATCATGGAGCTGTTCCATACCCCGAGACCTGATAACGCATTGAGGAATCGAATAGGGTAATAAAAGTACTTCTTTTTGTAGTAAATCCTTGACAGCCTTTTGCGATGCAGCAGGTTCTCCTGAAGAACTTCCTGCCACATCTGCTTTGCCTCTTTTATCTTGGTAAAAAACCGGTGGCCTCCGATATCAAATAAATAATTTTTGTAATTTACTGTTTTGGCAATTCCCCCTACCAACCTGTCTTTTTCAAGAACGATGGATTTTTTACCCAGTTTGCATAATTGATATGCGGCTGTGAGTCCTGCCGGTCCGGCACCAATTATAATGACTTCTTCATTTAGTTGTTCAACGGAATTATGCATATACTGCCTTTAATATGAAATGAGTCGAATAGAATAAAAGTAATTAGACATTATACAACGTCATAATAATTTAGAGAATAAGTTGTTTTAATGCGTTTGAATGATTTTAACTGAAAAGCCGGTCAAATAGGAATTGTAGTGAATATTTTTTGGTGCAGCAGATCCCGGATTTATTAGTGAATAGTAAACGTGTTCCTGCTTATATTTTTTTTAATTTATTATTAACATTGCTTAATATTTTTTTTAACGCTTCGGCGTGTTCAGACAGGGACTTTTCATGAGTCGTTTCCTTACTATTTAATAAGTTGTCCTCACATGCATCTATAATATTTTCAAGCCTGGTCACTCTTTCCAAAAGCCCGGCCGCTTGACGGTCCGACCCATCAAGTTTTAATTTTGATATGTCCGCTTCTAAATGAACAATTTTATCTGACAATGCAGTTAGTTCTATTATGCTTTTTTTGACTGCTTCTTCCAGTTCGATAATCCTGAGGGCGATATCCCCAGTAAGCGCACGATATTCATGGTCTTCAGGTTGTTTAACATTTGCAGATAGATCATAGTCCTGAGAATTATACGTATAAACACGTGATTCAAGATCTTTTATAACTTCCCTGACGATATCTGAAGTTACCTCATTTTTCCCTTCTACAAAGGCAGTCAAAAGTGCAAAATCGCACAATATGTTGATGAGTCGGGGAATACCTCTGCTGAACCTGTAAATAAGTTCAGACATGTCTCCCTGAAACCTGATTACATTAGTATTGCCGGCGATGGTCAGACGGTGCGTGATATATTTTACCGTTTCCTCGATTGAGAGAGGACTTATGTGATAATTGATATTAATCCGCTGACGCAGCTGCATCAATTCCGGAAGCATGAGTGTCTTGTTCATCTCAGGCTGCCCGACTAATATTATCTGAATAAGTTTTGCCTTGTCGGTTTCGAGATTTGAAAGCAGTCTGATCTCCTCCAGTAAATTAGGGGAAAGGTTTTGTGCTTCATCGATAAGTAATATCGGTTGGGATTTTCTTGAATACTGGTCGATGAGAAAATCATTTAACTCACTTAATAATTTGGTCTTGCTTTTTCCTTCAACATCCAGACCAAAGTCTTCGTTTATCATTGATATGAGCTGTTGAGAAGAGACTTTTGTATTATTGATTCTTGAGAGTTTGACCGAGCCGCTTAGATTCTTTATAAAGTTCCGTATTATTGTGGTCTTGCCAGATCCAATCTCTCCTGTGAGAAGTATAAATCCGACTTTCTCTTTTAAACCGTAATCGAGATAAGTAATGGCTTTTTTATGGGTGCTGCTGTGGAAAAGAAAATCGGGATTGGGTAACAATTCGAACGGCTTGCATCTAAAAGAAAAATGTTGTTCATACATAGCAACAGCCTAATAAACACCTTTTATGAGCAGGGATTATCACCTGGTTTCTCTCTGGTTTTCTCACTGTTCTTTTTATAAACATGAGGAGATGTCTCACTTAGCATATTATTGTGTCTTTTT
>JBFLYJ010000122.1:0-8114 GCA_040756635.1 Nitrospirota bacterium | reverse complement strand
ACCTTTCATGGCGCTGGGGACTCCCGGCGAAGACCAGCAGACCCAGAGTGTGCTGCAGACTTTCCTCAACGTGGTCGACTTCCATATGAACGTCCAGGAGGCCATCGAGGCGCCGAAATTCGGCAGCTCCAATTATCCGGGATGGTTCTCGCCCCACACATACTACCCGGGGCGTCTCTGCATCGAGCGTCGACTTGCACATGAGGTCGGCGATCGGATGAGGGAAAAGGGACGCAGCGTGGTGGAATGGGATGACTGGACCATGCTGGCGGGGGGGGTATGCGCGGTCCTGTTCGATTTCATGACCGGATCGCTGCACGCCGGCGCGGACCCGCGCCGGGAATGCTATGCAGTGGGATGGTAGCCCGCTGGTTTATTATAGATGAATCGAAGAAAACCTCTGTGCAGACACAGGATATGCGGTAAATCCAATACCATGAAAACCCTGCAATACCTGCTTGATAAATAATGGAAACCACTGTTGTTAACGAAAAGGTTCTAAGTCAGAGTTATGTCATATCTTAATTTCTAAAAAATATGTGCTATTCACAATTATATTATTAATAAATTTTCATATTACTAATAAAATAAAAAAATAATTGACAAAATACTCAAATAATGGTTGAAAAAAATGATAGGGAGCTTTTTACATGAAAATTGATGAAACAAATTTAGCCATTATCAAACACCTTCGGGATGGTCGTAAATCCTTCAAGAAGATTGCAAACGACTTGTCTATCACTGAAAACACGGTTCGGGCGCGTATAACTAGATTGATTGATGAGGGAGTCCTGGACATTGCAGGACTAGTGGAGCCGGAGGCTTTAGGAGGTCACAGCTTGGTTCATATAGGTGTCAAGCTCAGTACTATGGACCTTGTTAAAAAAGGTGAAGAGTTTAGTAAAATTAAAGGTGTAGTATCGGTATGCGTCGTTACAGGCCGGTTCGATCTTCTTGCTACTGTTTTACTCAATGATCAATTTAACCTTTTGACTTTCTATACGGATGAGGTCTCAAAAATCAAGGATGTGGAGTCGGTTGAAACATTTGTTATCTATAAAAGCTTCAATCTGAAAGTGCCTTATGTTCTTTAATGATGGTGATGGATATCACCGTTTTCAATGCACCATTCCGGGAAAATCTCTGATGATCAGACTAAAAATTATGACCGATTTTACTCAGGCGATGATTTTGTTACGAAAGGAGAACAAAGCGAATTATGAAAATCATCGATGTTGAGGCAAATAACCTAACGATACCGTACCCAGGAGAAGTAAAGCCCGCATGGCAACCGGGCCGTGTGATTAAGTCGCATGATTTCACGCTTGTAAGGATTCATACGGATGACGGCATTACCGGAATCGGCGGTATGGGAGGGCACTTGGCTAACATAATTATTGGTCAGGTAAAGCCCTACCTTGTAGGTGAGGACCCTTTTGCCACTGAACGTCTGGCGAGGATATACAGGAACGCCGGCAGTGGCATGTGGTGCATCGATATGGCGCTGTGGGACATCATTGGTAAAGTCGCCGGTCTACCGCTCTTCAAGCTTTGGGGAAACTTCAGGAATAAAGTAAAAGCATATGCCAGTACTGTCGAGGTTGGAACCCCGGAGGAGCGGGCCGAACTCGCACTATATTACCAGGAACTCGGCTTCAAGGCCATGAAGATCCGCATTCATCATGAAAATATTGCTGGTGATTTACGAATTATTGATGCCTGCATCAGCGCGACCAAAGGGAAGATGGATTTTATGGTGGATGCAAATCAGCCCCCTTTGGGGCCGGCCCCGGAACAAGGCGTTGTCTGGGACTTTCATAGGGCTTATCAAACTACCCGTGAACTCAAAGCAAGAGGTGTTCTCTGGCTTGAGGAACCGCTTGGTCGTTATGATTTTGAAAATTTGATTAGATTACGGGAGATGAGTGAAATCGACATTGCTGGCGGTGAATGGAACCAGGGCTTGCATGAATTTCGATGGATGATTGAACGTGGCGTCTATGACATCATCCAGCCCTGTTGTGCCACATCAGAGGGAGTGTCCCAGGTCAGAAAAATAGCTGCTATGGCCGAATTGTATCAGAAAAAATTTTCACCCCATCATGGAATGAGTGGCCTTGGTCTTTCCGCCGCGTTGCATGTCGCCTGTACCTTCCCTGGGCAAACCTGGCTGGAATTCATGTATGAACCAAAAACAAGGACCATAGAATCATTTCAGCAGCTGGGTGGTGTTCTGTCATCGAAGATCTGGATTGACGAGGCGGGATTTGTTGTCCCTTCCGACGAACCGGGGCTGGGTGTCATGCTGAACGAGAAAATGATTGCGAGATATTCTTCATGATGCGCAAACTGAAAGAGTCAAATCCCCCAAATATCGATGCGACCGAAGGAGTGACTGATGAAAATCAAGAATATTGAGCAACTCATCTCATCCGGTGCCATGGATGAGCGAAAAATCATGCTGGACATCATCAATGGGGCTCTGGAGGAACTCGATTCTTACCACGTCATCAGAAATCTGCTGAAACTGAAAGGCACAGTCCTCCATATCGGAGGGCGTCAGTGGGATTTGGGTCATAAACGCCGTGTGTTTGTCGTGGGTGCGGGGAAGGCTTGCAATGCCATGGCAAGAGCCGTGGACGAGATCTTGGGACCGTTCATTGCCGAGGGCGTTGTCATCGTCAAGAAGCTGGAGGACAATGACAAGCTTCATCACATTGAGCTGCTAACGGCTGGGCACCCTCTTCCAAACGAGGACGGTTTGAAGGCCAGTCAGCGCATCCTCCAACTCGTTGATAAAGCGACCTCCGATGATCTCTTTATCGGCCTGATCAGTGGGGGCAGCTCCGCCCTGATGTCCTGTCCGGTACCTGGCATCACACTGGATGATGAAATCCTGATTACGGATCAACTCCTGAAGTGCAGCGCCCGCATTCTGGAAATTAATGCAATCAGACGCCACATCTCAGCAACCAATGGGGGACGGTTAGCCCAAAAGATCGAGGCGAAAGGAGCGGAGTTCATTAATCTGATCATATCCGACGTGGTAGGGGATAAAGCCATGGTCGATCCTGAGAAACCTGTCGCCTATTGGGGAACGCCTGTCGCGCCTGATCGGACAACCCTTCAAGATGCCCGTGATGTTCTGAAAAAATTCAATTTACTTCCGCAAGCACCAAAGTCAATTGTTAATTACCTGCATGCGGAGGATCATTCCAGAGAAACGCCGAAATCGTTCGGCCGTCATGTCGTTCATTTCGTGTTGAGGGGCACGGCTGATTCATGCGAAGCCGTCTTGAAGACCGCCCGTCAGTTAGGGCTTCCTGGGATGGTGCTGACCACCCTGTTGGAGGGTGAAAGTCGGGAAGCGGGTACGTTCCTGGCGTCCGTTGCCAAGGAGATCGCCCTAAACCAAAGGCCGATGGTTCCACCTTGCGTCATTGTTGCAGGCGGGGAGACAACAACGACCATCGAAGGACCGGCGGGGATGGGCGGACCTTCCCAGGAGCTTGCCCTTGGGTTTGCTATGGAAATCAACGGTAAAAAGGGCATCTGCCTCGCTGCAATCGATACAGATGGTACGGATGGCGCTTCCGATTTTTCAGGCGGACTTGTCGATGGATTTACCGTGGAGCGAGCAAGGGTTCTGGGTTTGGACGTATATGAGCGATTGCGGGCCCATGACAGTGCTGCGCTATTTATGTCGCTGGGTGATGGAATCATAACGGGCAATACGGGTACAAACGTATGCGACATGAATGTGGTTTACATCGCAAAATCAGAGTCATGATCCTGCCATTCTTCGGGAGATTTTATGACAGCAGTGAACATTTCTTCCATTAAGGCACGAGAGTTACTCGATAGCAAGGGGCGTCCGATGGTCGAGGTGGATGTATTGACGTCTGCCGGTTCGCTCGGCAGAGGTTCCGCACCCTGTGGTACTTCGGTGGGGAAATATGAGGCTGTTGTGCTGCGTGATGGCGGCCGGCGTCTTGATGGCTTGGGTGTGAAAAAGGCGGTCAACAATGTAACCGACGTGATCGCCCCTGCCTTGTTGAGAACAGATGTTTTTGCGCAGCGGACAATAGATGAGACCATGATCCGGCTGGATGGAACACCCGATAAATCTCGATTGGGCGCCAATGCAATCTACAGTGTATCCGTTGCCGTGGCAAGGGCGGCCGCCTGTGAAGCGGGATTACCCCTTTATCGTTATCTGGGCGGCGATGACCTTCGGTTCCTGCCGACCCCAGCCTTCAATATGATCAACGGTGGGCCTTATTCCGATACCAACATGGAATTTCAGGAATTTCTCCTTTTGCCTGCAATGGCAAAGACATACGCTGAGGCCGTCAGGATGGGGGTTGAGGTTTTTTACGAGATTGGTCGCACCATCGAAAGGCATTACGGGAAAAATGGCGTCCGCTCCGGTCATTATGGTGGCTATGCGGCCCCTGTCAGTGATCCCTTTCAAATCCTCCGGTGTCTTATGGAGGCTATCCAGATGGCCGGCTATGGAGGGATGTTTAAAATTGGTTTGGACTGCGCAGCAAGCCATTTCTATGATGGAGAGAAAAAAACCTACCATTTGGCTGGCGAGCAGAAAACGCGGAAGGATATGATCGAGCTGTTGAGGACACTCTCGAAAGCCTATCCGCTTTTCTTTATTGAAGATCCGTTGGAAGAAGACGATTTCGAAGGATTCGCAGAAGTGACCGCGCAACTGGATGCCTTGATTGTGGGTGACGACCTGTTCGCGACCAATAGAGAACGGCTGAATAAGGGTATTGCCGCGGGGGCCGCAGATGCCATGTTGTTCAAACCGAACATGATCGGCACCCTCACGGAAGCGATGGATACGGCAATCTTTGCGAGGGATCATGGATATCACCTTGTTCCATCAAGCCGCGGAGGGGGTACGGTTGACGATCCGATCACAGACGTCGCTGTAGCGCTTGGTGCGCCCTTCGCCAAGTTTGGGGCACCCCGGACCGGTGAAAGGACAAACTACCAGAACTGCATGGTAAGAATTGAAGAAGAGATGGGGGAAGTCGCCCGGCTGTTTGATGTCGATACCTTGAGAAAGACACCAAGAGAGCCAAATCGTATTTAAGGAATGGTCTGATCTCATTGTTCCGGCATCATAATGAAAGAAGGTTGAAAGGGCGCACATCAGAGAGGTCATGGGTGAGAAATGGCAACGGATTGAAAAGGGGTCTTATTGCTGGAAATCGAACAAGGAGAGAATGAGATGAGGGATATGCCGAATGTTACAGTTTGCGGCTGCGGTAGCGCAGGAACTGCCATCGCTGCAGATGTTGCCATGATGGGATGCAAAGTGAATGTGTTTGAACTTCCGGAATTTGAAAAAAGCATTACCGCCATACGTGAGCTCAGGGGTATCCACCTGACCGGAACCACTTCTTCAGGGAAAACAGGTTTTGTAAAACTTGATAAGATTACAACGGATGCGCAAGAGGCGATACAGGATGCAGAACTGATCATGATAACCGTACCGGCTCCTAATCACGGGGCATTTTTTGAAGCACTTGCTCCCTACTTTGCAGATGGCCAGACTGTTTTGGTCAACACCGGCTATTGGGCCAGCCTTAGAATGAAGGAAATGCTCAGGGCAAGGGGAGTGCTGGACAAGATTATCCTCGCCGAAGAACATCTTATGCCTTATCTGAGCCGTGTTGTTGCCCCGGCCCATGCCCATATTTACAATTTCAAGAGGGATATTCGCGTATCGGCCTGGCCGGCCAGGAAGAACACAGCCGTGCTTAAATTGGTAAAAAAAGCCTATCCGCAATTTGGCTTGTGTAAGAACATCCTGGAGAATAATTTTTACCCGGGAAATGCATCGGTCCATGCTCAAATCAATATTCCCGCCGCTGCCTTCCTTTTTGAACGGGCAAGGGAATTCCGCTTTTATGCCGAGGTTTCCAAATGTGCGTCCAGTCTGACGGATGCGTTTGACAAAGAGAGGATCGCGGTTGCAAAGGCTTTTGGTTCGGATGTACCGCATGCCTTTGAATATTTCAGAAATGCCTATAAATACGAGGGGCGCGATTTCTACGAAATATTCGGACATGTCACCTGTGAGCATGCCAAACGCTGGGGTACGGATGCAGGCAACAGAAGGGTTCTACAGGAGGATCTCTGCTATTTCTTTGTTCCCATGGAGCAATTGGCCCGCATCGCAGGAGTTGAGGTTCCTGTGACAAAGGCGATCATCGAGATTCTGCAAATCTTTGCCGAATTTGACTACAGAAGCCATGGCATCACGCTGAAGGATCTGGGGATGGATCAATTTGCGACCAAGGAGCAGATCATCAATTACGTGACGGATGGTTGATTCGTGCATTACCGAACCGATACGGCAGGGAGGGCCCGGTTAATCTGGGATATTTCTTGAATCTGACATCATGAACGAAAGTATTTGAATGCCATGTTCTTGATGATCCCGTAAAATATTTAGGAGGAAATTGTATGAGAGAGAAAATTCTGCTGATTGGTGTTGGGGAGCTTGGAGGGATTGTTCTCGAGTATCTGTGTCGTGTGCCGGGTATTGCCGATATTGTTACGGCCGATGCGAATGCGGACTGGGGTTTCAGGAAAACAAACAGCGCAATCGAAGGCGCCTCGTATATGGGGTTGTATCCGAATATCACATTTCATCCCCTTGATCTTCTGAATATAGAAAAAACGGCAGAATTCATCAAGAAGATCAACCCCACCATCATTTATAACGCAACCACACTGCAATCCTGGTGGGTTGTCAATGAACTCCCGCCAGCCGTAAATAGCAAATTATACAGGAACAAATGTGCACTTGGGCCATGGATTTCAATGCATCTGGCCCTGTTGTCCAAATTGATGAAAGCCGTTAAGATGTCCGGTGTGGATGCCAGAGTCCTCAATGCCGCCTATCCGGATGTGACGCATCCCAGTCTGGCCAAGGTAGGACTGGCTCCAACCGTGGGCATCGGGAATATCGATCTCATCATTCCCTACATTAAGAAAACTGCCTCGGAATTGCTCAGTGTGCCGATGAGAAGTGTGGACGTTGAGCTCATTGCACACCACTACCATTGCTACTACTGGTGTCGCTCCGGAATCGGATTGGAAGCCCCATACCATCTTCACGTTTATGTGGGGCATGAAGATGTAACCAGCAGACTCGGCGACATGAAGCAGTTTATAGCTGAACTTCCCAAACGCTGCATGAGACCGGGTGGTCGTCATGGTCAATTTGTGGTTGCAGCATCCAGTATGAATAATATTCTTGCCATCCTGAATGACACCTATGAGATCACGCATGCCCCGGGACCTCAAGGACTGGAGGGAGGCTATCCGGTGAGATTGAGCCGGAACGGCGCTGAAGTTATACTACCTAAGGGGATGACCATCGATCGGGCAAGGGAGATCAATGTAAAGGCTCAGGAGTATGATGGCATCAAGGAAGTTCGAGAAAATGGAGATGTAGTCGTTACTGACGAGGCCTATGAGACATTCAAGGAAATGTTGCATATCGACTGTCGTGTTGTGACGATCGAAGATTCCTTCGAACAGGCGATGGAGCTAAAGAAAAAATTCTACGAATTTGCCAGGGAAAATGGTGTAAATGTTTGATAAGAAATCGATTTATAAATGATGGTCAAGCTAACAGGGTTCGATGGAAAAGGGAGTCATATTCACAAGCAAACAAAGGAGGCGATTCAATGAAAAGGAAACTCATCTGCGGCAGCGTGGCGATCTTGTTTGGGTTTGTTTCTTTTTTTGCGGTGGGATCCGCGTCGGCACAGACCAGGCTGCTTATCGGGACAGGGGGCTTGTCCGGGGTCTACTATCCGATAGGTGGCGCTATTGCCCAGATTATCACAAAGAAGGTCAGCGGACTTGAGGCAACCGTTCAGACCAGCGCCGCCGGGATGGAAAACTTAAGACTGCTCAGTATGGATCAGATTGACCTGGGGCTTGTACAGAACAGTGATGCGTTCAATGCCTTTAACGGCTTAACCTTCTTTAAGAATAAACCAATCAAAAACATCCGTGGCTTAGCCGTTCTGTATCCACAGCCGATACAGATTATTGTACATGCAGAATCCAAA
>JBFLYJ010000121.1:0-8132 GCA_040756635.1 Nitrospirota bacterium | reverse complement strand
TTCTATCCTTACAATGAATTTGACTTATAATCTCGGCAGTTGCATGGAAAAACTTTAGCAGCAGCTTTCATATCGCCGATGGTTCCGATTCTA
Organism: Nitrospirota bacterium; assembly: GCA_040756635.1. GTDB lineage: Bacteria > Nitrospirota > Thermodesulfovibrionia > UBA6902 > UBA6902 > UBA6902. Next base: position 8,039 of record JBFLYJ010000121.1, on the reverse strand, counting down.
CGGGCCTGCTGTGCTTTCTGAAGTACCGGTATGAAGCGGCATATTATAATCTACAGGATCTCTCCTTTAATCTTTATGGACTGTTTCCTCCCATCACATTCCTATATATCCTGGTATTCAATTATCATTCCGTTAAATTCAACTATCTCCTGAATGATAAAACAGTCTATGATATTCCTGTAGATTGTTTCCGCGATCTGTGGATCCAGCCCCGTCTTGACGGCCTTCTGTCTCACACTCTTGATGATTGTCTCAACCCTCTGAGGATCACGGACTGCATCAATGGATTTCTTGTTTTTTGACGCCTCGCTAACCAGGGAACTTCTCCTGGACAGGAGTTTCACAATTTCGGTATCTATCAGGTCTATTTCATGTCTTATCTTTTTAATTTTCATAGTATCCTCCTTTATTACCGGAATGACGGGCCCCTTTAACCTGTTTCACAGTACACCTCCTTGAAATAAAAAAGGCCGCGGTTTATATACCGCGGCCTCCGGGTTTAATATGCTAATCTGATATCAGCTTATAGTACCCCTTGCCAGCCACGGTCTGATATGCCATGGTGTTTTAAGGATTGTTACCAGCTGCATCAGATTATTTTTAATCATAATGTTCAATATAAATCAGGGACCGCGGTATAGTCAAGAAACCGATGTCAATAATGGTGTAATTAGAATTGAAAATAACTATATAAAAAAGTAAGCGCAGACGCAGGATTATGATATAATTAGAGCACGCATAAGAGTGATTTTTCTTGAAATTCTTAGTATGGCCTCGGCATTTCCAATGGACGCATAACATCTTCAAACTATTATTGAATGTATTCGGGCAATAATTAATCGGACTTTTCGATGGACATAAAAAGAACACAGACTCTCAGAAAAAGAAAGAACGTAAATTATACTTCTGGTCCACTCCTATTGCCGAAAGTAAAGTACAACGCCGCTGCCTGCGATAGATGCCATTCGGTTCTTGTAAAGAAGAGATGGACACAGGATGAAGATTTATATAACAAGACCAGGGACAAGAAAGGCACTGCCAAAGTGGTTTGTCCTTCCTGTCAGAATGCGGAGGACAGAGCCTCGGGAGGGATTGTAAAGCTGAAGGGAAAATTTCTGGCCGAACACAAGAAGGAAATATTGACTTTGATAAGAAATGAAGAACAGCGTGCCAGGGGTTTTAATCCGCTTGGCAGAATTATGAGTATTCATGAGATCGGCAGCGGCGTCGAGATAAAGACCACAAATGATAAGCTTGTTCAGCGAATAGGCAAGAGCCTTCAGAAGGCATATCAGGGCAGGGTCTATTATAAATGGTCGGATGACACAAAGCTTCTGCAGGCGGAATGGGAAAAATAACAGAGCTAATATGATAATAATGAGAATTCCTTAATCTAGGTCCAGGTACGATGCGAGCGCTTGTATATGACGGGGAGCTGAGATATCGGACTGATTATCCTGTTCCCAAACCCAAACCCGACGAGGCTCTGATTAGAGTTACACATGCGGGCATTTGCAATACCGACATTGAGATAACCAGGGGATATATGGGCTTCCAAGGGGTCCCTGGACATGAATTTGTCGGCATCATAGAAAAGTGCAGCGATAAAAGCTTTCTTGGTAAAAGGGTCGCGGGCGAGATCAATCTGGTCTGCGGAAAGTGTTACTACTGTCGTAATCAAATGCGCAATCACTGTTCAGACCGTTCTGTTCTGGGTATATTTAATAAGGACGGTGCCTTTGCGGAATATATAACGCTTCCTGTGAGGAATCTCCATTCTATCCCCAAAACCATTTCTGATGAAGAAGCGGTTTTTATAGAACCGCTGGCGGCGGCATATGAGATATTGGAGCAGGTCAGTATTTCATCAGCAGATAAAGTCTGCGTGCTGGGAGACGGGAAATTGGGCCTTCTGGCTGCCCAGGTAATATCATTTACCGGGAGCAGACTTACCGCGGCCGGCAGGCACAGAGAAAGACTTTCTATTCTTGATGAGATAGGAATTAATACGGTCTTAAGTTCTATATTAGACGATAGTGATTTTGACATAGTTGTTGACTGCACGGGTTCTCCTTCTGGGATCAGGACCGCCCTTAAGATAGTGAGACCGAGGGGGATTATTGTACTTAAGACAACAATAACTAAAAAAAGCCCGATTGATATGAACCGGTTTGTTATAAATGAGATCAGTTTGGTCGGCTCAAGGTGCGGCCCTTTCCCGCATGCTATAAAGGCCATAAAGTCGAAACGGATCAACCTTTATCCGATGATCAGCCGGGTTTATCCTTTACATGAGGGAGTGAAGGCATTTCAGTATGCTTCATCGAAAGATGCACTTAAAGTTATTCTGAAGATGGGCTAGTATTCCAGTTGTCCGATTTTTCCAGCACCGCCAGGAAAGCTTCAACCACATCAGGATCAAACTGTGTGCCCTTATATTTTTCCATCTCGGATAGGGCATATTTTATACCGGGAGCAGGGCGGTAAGGTCTGTCGGACGTCATCGAATCAAAAGAATCGGCCACATGAAGAATTTTGGCGCCAAGAGGAATTTGCTGCCCCTTTATTTTATGGGGATAACCGTTTCCGTCGAGTTTTTCATGGTGATATTTAATATATGGGATTATGTCCTTTAACTGTTTTATCTCTTTAAGTATATCTGCACCCTGGTCCGGGTGCTTTTTAACAATGTCGAATTCTTCCTTTGTGAGCTTTCCCGGTTTGTCCAGGAGGTAGTCGTAAGTCCCTATTTTACCTATGTCGTGAAGAAGTCCCGCCAGTTTGATATCTTTAATTTCGTCTTCATCTATCAACATTTGTTTTGCTATCTGCTCTGCATACATGGATACTCTTTCCGAATGTCCCTTGGTCCAGGGGCTTTTTGCGTCCAGGGCATTGACCATGACCAGTATCAGTTTGAGAAAAAGATCTTCGAGTTCTTTGTATGATTCGCTGATATCTTCCAGCATATTGAGGAAGGCGTCACGCCCTTTCTGTGCTCCGATATGCCTGGCCTTCAATTCATTTATCGAATCGGCGTATATGTTCAGCAGATCATTCGTGTTTTCGTCGTTTTTTCTCAGCGCGGTTATATCCACAAATGAATGGATGACTCCTATGATTTCTCCATCTTTTGTAACCGGAGAAGAATTAATTATCAGATGTTTGGAGAGATGAGGTTTAAAGGTTTCACTCTGCTCGGCCTTTCCGCTTTCGAAAGTTTTTTTAGTAGGACATCTTACGGCCGGGTCGTCAGCACAATGAAGAAGTTCGCAGCATTTGGCGTTCTGGACATTGCCGTCGGGTCCCAGCAGACTTACCGCGGCTTTATTGGCCATAACAACATGAAAATCGTAATCAACGAGAATAGTTGCAAAGGGTACGTTGTCAATAATCAACTGCCAATTGTTGGTATGTTCCTGGAGAGTAACGCGGTCTTCTGTCTTGTTATTGAGCAATGTTGATTTCTTCATTTTTAGCAAGAAGACGGTTAAGTCTCTTTATTTCTTTTTTCAGTTCCTTCATCCTTAATTCCCGGCCAACAGCCATTTCATAGAATTTCTCCAGATCATCCACTTTGATCTTGAGTTCTTTTTCGGATTCTTTAATTCTTTGCTGTGCATTTTTCAGCTCAGTAACATCCGTGGCTATTATAACCGATTTCAGCAGTTTTTCTTTATCATCCTGGATCGGACGATGGCTTATATAGAGCCATCGTCCCGTATCTGTTTCCAGTTCGCTTTTTGCCAACAGCTCCTTTGATGAGGCCATGCGGTTTTTGCAGTCTTCGACCTGGGAAGCCGGGCACTTGAAGAAATCATAGCAGTAATGCCCTACAATATCGCTTGCTTTTTTATTTACATATTCGGAAAAGCTCTTGTTGCACCTGGTTATTTTAAGTTCGTTGTCTATCAGTACAATAAATTCCATCGCGCTGTCGAAAGTCATTTCCCATTCCATCTTCGCCTTGGTAATGGCTATAAGCAGCTTATTGTGTTCATCCTCGATATTTTTACGGAGTGTTATGTCCCTGACTATGTGAATGAGTCCGATTAGCTGCTGATCGTTATTGAAGCGCGGGATTGATCTGATTTCGACATACTTCTTCAAATGCGGTTCGTAAATTTCAAATGCTGCGGGCTCTTCTGTTTTCAGACAATCACAGCTGAGGCATTCACGCGGGGCGCTTTTTGTGCCATGATAATACTCGTAGCATTTATTGGTCTTCTTGAAATCAAGTATGGGCATGTTAAGCGTGTCCCTTGCAGCCTTGTTGGCGAGGATAATATTATACTCTTTGTCATGGATCGTGATCATGTCCGGAATTGTATTGAAAGTGTCCTCCCAGTCCTGCCTGGACTGGAGGACCATCTCTTTCATCTTTCTGCGCTCTGTAATGTCTGTTATCGTCAGGAGAATTCGTGCTTTTTCTTCATCGTCTTTGCTGCCGTTGTTCCCTATCCTTGATATGATCGCGGAGAATATCAGGCTCGCTTCAGAACCATTTGGTACAATTACAATCTCTTTTCTTATTATCTCTCCAGTATCGAGGTTCTTAATTATATCTTCTTTAAGAGGGGTGATGAATTGATTCAGTGATAATTGCGGATATTGCTCAATGAGTTTTTCAAAGGCCTTATTTGTTGAAAGTATATTCAGCCGGTCACTCAAGACTGTGAGGATGGACGGAACCGAAATGACGATGTTGTCAGTGTACTCTTTTGCCGTTTTGAGTTTATCCATGGAATCTTCAATATGCTCAGCCATGAAGTTGAATCCTTTGGCCAAATGTCCGAACTCGTCCCTGCCGGGAATATTTACCCGTGTTTTCCAATTCCCGGCGGCTATATCAAGCATACCGTCAGTCAGTTTTTTTATAGGCCGAGTAATGGTTTCAGATATATACAGTGCAATAAACAAAACGATCAGTATCCCGGCGATGGTAATACCTGAACCTATGACAGTAAATTCCCTTACGGCATTATCAATTATGTGAACGTTGAATCCTTCGGATGCGAGAGTAGCCCTTATTACACGAAGGAATATATAATTTATAATAATGCCGCTGACAGTAAGGACAATGAAGAAGGAAATCAGCAGTTTTTTTCTTACACTTGACCTTGAAGAACCCGTCTTATATGAATTATATTTATTGAGCATCGTCGGCCGTAAAATTAGTGATTTGCGCAATTATAAAATTGTTTATTTATCGGCATATTGCAGGCTGAACTTAAATGGACCCGCTTCTTGTTATCGACATACGGGCTTATATATACTATAAGTAATCATCAAATATAGGCTGGAATATGGAGGCCCACCGCTTAAGCTAACAGGGTTGCCAAACAGAAAAAAACTGTGAAATAACGTTCTTTATGAATAATATATTACCGCATAATTCAAAGACGGCCGGGATCATTATTATCGGCAATGAAATACTTTCCGGGAAGGTCAGAGACATAAATTCTTATTACCTTGTCTGTGAATTAAGGGCCTTGGGAGTTGAGGTAAGACGTATATCTGTAATACCTGATGATATAGACATAATTGGATCTGAAGTTGTCGCATTTTCGAAAAATTATGATTACGTTTTTACATCAGGTGGAGTCGGTCCTACTCATGATGACGTAACAATGGCAGGAATAGCCAAGGGATTTAGAGTGAAGCTGCTGCCTCACGAGGGAATAAAAAAGCTCCTGTATTCAAAATATAGAGACGTGATCAACAGTTCAGTATTAAAGATGACCGAGGTGCCGGAAGGCAGTGAGCTTGAATTCCATGAAAGCATGAGGTTCCCTGTCGTAACCTTTAAAAATATAGTAATTTTCCCGGGAATTCCTGAGTACATGCAAAATAAATTTTCGATTATCAAGGAAAAATTCAGGTCATCAGTTTTTCATTTAAAACGGCTCTACCTGAATTGTCATGAATCGAATATTGCTGAAGTTCTTAATGGAGTGGTTGAAAAATACAGCGATGTTACTTTTGGGTCTTATCCGATACCCGGTAAACCAGACTTCAAGGTGATAATTACAGCTGAAACTAAATCGGAGGAGATACTGAAGACCGCGCTTGAAGAACTTGTAAGCAGACTGCCGGCGGACTTTCTGGTTCGAATTGAATAAATCAGCGCTACCGGCAGTACTTATTAAGTTGCTCCATCCCGTAGAGAAATAACCCTGTCAGCTTATGTCATTACTTACCTATACCCTTCCTCTCGAAATATATAACATGAATTTGTAACTGAATGGAAAATGATTTACCATGCACTGAGATATTTATCGGTTCGTCTGGTATGAACTGGACTATGCGAATTGGTATTTATTAAGAAAATATTGTCTATTGTGAAGGAAGGGAGAGGGGAAATGACGAGGCTTTGATGTAAGCTCCGTTGATTAGGCACGGCATTTACTTTCAGAAGGTGTTTAATTGACTAAGAAGAGCTTCACCCCTGTTTATTACGGGTGCACCCGAAAAAAAAGCTGTCCCACCATCGTTGTTGATGGGACAGCAAAGTGTGTCATACAACTAATAACGTTATTTCTTTTTCTTCTTTGCAGTAGTTTTCTTCTTCGCAGCAGCTTTCTTCGGAGCAGCCTTTTTCTTCTTTGCAGCGGCTTTCTTAGTGGCGGCCATTCAAGTTCACCCCCTTTCTTCTCCCTTTTTAAGGGGAGTATTTACAATCTTCCCATCAGTAATATTTTTTTTGCCGTTAAAAGTTTTTTGAGGTCTCGGTCTCCGCTTTTCTTTCTCGATTTGTAATCTAATAGACTCATCAAAGTTAGATTTATTGATCTGCCGAATCGTTTTTCAATATCGTCCAGCGGTTTCCGTATATGATTAGAGTCTGATACTACAAACAAGTCCAATGATGGCAGATTCGTATTACTAACATATGGACCGTGTATGAATGCGGATTTTACATTTGAGGTTTTCAAGACTGACTTGAGAGCTCCAGGAACTCCTAATGACTTTGCGATGAGTCCCTTTAGCTCGGGGAAGAGGGGAGAGTTTGTATTGACTCTGAAGTATTTGAGATTGCCCTCTTTCTCAGAAGAAACAATGTCCATGTTTTGAAGTTTGTCCAGTTCTCTTTTAACCCCGGACGGATTTTTGTTTACCAGTCTGGCTATCTCTCTAACATAAAACTTCTCTTCAGGATTATTAAACAGCAAGGACATGATATCAGCCCTGATTCCCGATGTGAAAAGTTTTTCTAACATATCTTGATATATAATCTATACGAACAAAAAACAATTGTCAAGAAAAAAATGCAATATTAGAACATAAAAATACTTTTTGTATACAATTAAATTGTTCCAAATTGCGATACGATCGTTGCCGTGTCATGAACAGAAGTATATTTGACCGGTTTCATGCCGTGTTCTATTCTGCAGCATAGTATTTTTACCCTATGTGAGCCTTGTATTTTAATTGATGAAGAATAAGACTGCACAGCTCAAGAATATTGGAATCTTATTTCGGAACAATATAGATGAACGAGGAGACCGTGATAGGGAATCAGGTCAATAGATGGATTAATCCTGAGGAGGCTACATTGTTATTTGTACTCGACAGGTAGTTCGATAATAAATTGAGTGCCCTTGGGTTTGTTGTCCTGCACTCTTATATATCCTCTGTGCTTTGATATTATGCTGTTAACAATCGCGAGACCGAGCCCGGTGCCTTCTTTTTTTGTGGAAAAGTAGGGGAAGAAAAGTTTGTCTTTATCTTCTTCGTTAATTCCCGAACCATCATCAATGACCTCAATTCTGATAAGGTCCATCGACGGATTATACAGGATATTCAACCAGATATTTTCCGCTTTTGCCTGAATTGCATTATCGATAAGATTTATTAGGGCCATTTTTATCTGTTTCTTATCGATTTCAACTTTGGGGATATCTTTATCAACCGAAGGAATTATTCCGACTTCCTTGAGATTGCTGTAAAGCTCAACGACTTCATCAATCATGGAACCGAGATTTGTAGTTTCAATGCTGATCTTGGGCATCTTGCCGAATCTTGAGAATTCATCAACC
>JBFLYJ010000120.1:0-8355 GCA_040756635.1 Nitrospirota bacterium | reverse complement strand
CTGCCCTCAGCGGTGGCCTTTAACAAATCAAAGAAGTCACTGTCGAGCCTCGATAGGATCGGCTGAGCCTCAGGGTCGCCGAAGCGGACATTAAATTCAAGCACATAGGGCTTCCCGTCGCAAACCATGACGCCCACATATATGACACCCCTGTAGTTTATCCTTTCACGTTTGAGGCCCTTCATCAGAGGCTGCACTATTTTTTTCATTATGTCTCTCTCTAACGCTTCCGTGACCACCGGCGCCGGACTGTACGCGCCCATCCCGCCTGTATTGGGCCCTTTATCTCCGTCAAAGATCCGCTTATGGTCCTGGGAGGTCGCGAGAGGGACTACGGTTTTACCGTCAGTCAATATCATGAAGGAGGCCTCTTCTCCCTGCAGACACTTCTCGATCAGGACCTTTTTCCCGGCTTCTCCGAAGGCCCTGTCTTTCATTATCATCTTCAGGGCGTCCCTTGCCTCATCGAATGTCTCGGCCACGATAACGCCCTTCCCGGCTGCAAGGCCGTCTGCCTTTATCACGATGGGGGTCCCTTTGAGTCTGACGTATTCTTCCGCACGCAGGTAGGACGTGAAGGTCTTGTACTCGGCGGTAGGGATACCGTATTTACGCATAAAATCTTTTGCAAAAACCTTGCTGCCTTCAAGCCGCGCGCCCTTTTTCTCAGGGCCGAAAATCCTGCGGTCTTCTTTTATAAAGGCATCGACAACACCGGCGGTAAGCGGGACCTCCGGTCCGACGACCGTAAGGTCTATCCAGTTGTACTTGACGAAATCCAGCAGCGCCTCAACGTCATCAGGCTTAATATCTATACACTCAGCAATCTCTGATATACCAGCATTGCCCGGCGCACAATACACCTTGTCGACCCTCGGGCTCTGCAGTAACTTCCATACAAGTGCATGCTCCCTTCCCCCGCTTCCGATCACCAAGACTTTCAATGTGTCCTCCGTTTTTCTATTTGTGTCAGTGTCAGTTATTAGTGTCAGTTTTTACTGACACCGGCACTATTCACTGACACTTTCTCTAATGTTTAAAATGCCTCATCCCGGTAAATATCATAGCCATGTTCATTTCGTCGGCAGCGGCGATGGCGTCATTGTCCTTGATTGACCCTCCCGGCTGAATGACCGCTGTTGCTCCTGCCTTCCCGACAACCTCGATACCGTCCCTGGCAGGGAAGAATGCGTCAGATGCGACAGCAGATCCCTTAAGTGATATGTTGAAATTTGCCGCCTTCATGGCAGCGAGTTTGGCTGAATCGACCCTGCTGGTCTGGCCGCATCCGATACCAAGGGTCCGGTCTTTGGATGTGTAAATGATCGCATTGGACTTCATGTGTTTGCAGATTCTCCATGCAAAAGCCATGGCAGTGTATTCGTCTTCCGTTGGTTTTCTCTTTGTCACGACCTTCAGCGACTTAAGGTCATCTATCATGCCGGTGTCCCGTTCCTGAACCAGCAGTCCTCCCTGGATCTTTCTCATCTCAAAACCGGTGACTTCTTTTGTAATGTCGAGTTCAAGCAGCCTTATATTCGGTTTGGTACTTAATAATTTAAGCGCAGCAGCGTCAAATCCCGGGGCGATGATTATCTCGACAAAGAGGTTAAGTATCTCCTTTGCGGTCGCTTCGTCCACCCGCCGGTTTAATGATATAACGCCGCCGAAGGCGGAAATCGGGTCTGTCTCAAAGGCATTCTTGTATGCCGTATGAAGCGAATCGGCAACAGCAACACCGCACGGATTATTGTGCTTTACAATGACCGCCGCGGGACTGCCCTTAAATTCCCTCGCAAGGTCGATCACCGCGCTTGAATCGAGATAATTGTTGTAGGACATCTCCTTGCCCTGGAGTATCTTCGCGTCGACAAGAGACAGTCCGCCGTACAACGGCTCTTTGTAAACAGCGGCTTTCATGTGGGGGTTCTCGCCATAGCGCAGACTGCTGAGCCTCGTATAACTCATGTTAAGGGTCGGCTGGAATATGACGTCAGGTTCCGCCAGCTTATTCAGGTAATTAGAGATCAGCGTGTCATAACGCGCGGTATGGGAAAAAACCTTTCTGGCCAGGTAGTACTTGGTTTCGTAAGCCGCCTCGCCGTTGTTTGAGTTAAGCTCGTCGATGACCCTGGCATAATCAGCGGGATCAACGATGACTATTACGTCTTTAAAATTCTTCGATGCGGCCCGCAGCATCGTAGGCCCGCCTATGTCGATGTTCTCTATGGCGGTCTCAAATTTCACGTCAGGCTTTGAGACGGTCTGTTCGAAAGGATAGAGATTGACCACTACGATGTCTATGGGTGTAATCCCGTGTTTTTCCGTTTCCTCTTTGTCTTTGGGATTATCCCTTCTGAAGAGCAGCCCGCCGTGGACTTTGGGATGAAGGGTCTTGAGCCTGCCGTCCATCATCTCGGGAAAGCCTGTGTGCTCCGATACGTCCTTGACGCTCAGCCCCGCGTCCTTTAATGCCTTAGCTGTGCCCCCGGTTGATAGTATTTCTACCCCCAGTTTGCTCAGCCCCTGAGCAAATTCCACAATTCCGGTCTTGTCTGAAACGCTTATGAGTGCCCTTTGGACCTTTGCCATATCGTCCTCCTAGGTTAAAAATGGATTATAAATAAAACAGGTAATATTCAAAATACTGCGCCTTAGCTGCCCGCAAAGAGGGTTGTAATTATATGACTACATCCACCGGATTGATGGGGCATCTCAGCGCCCGGTAAGACATTTTAGACTATTTGGACAAAAAAATCATGCGGATTTGATTTCCCTTGTAAATCAAAATAGTTAAGCATTATACGCAGCATCATATCTTGTCTCATTTGATTTTATTTTTTGTTGGCAAATAGTTCTGTTTGCTAATAATACTTCTGCCTAACTCCTTTTCCGTTTCTTTCCGCGCTATGCCTGCCACACCGCCTCCACGCTTGGCCACTTTTTTACTTTTTTTGAAGGTGTCAGGTTTTTCCTTTTGTGATATTTCAGTTGTAACCTTTTCTCCAAGCATTGTAAAAATCAATTCCAAATCGGTCATATGATCGCGAAGGTTTTCATTTTTCCTGATCAAACCTTTTAATTCTTTGTATTCAGCAGGCGTTATGCCAAAAGTCGCTTTGGATATTTCGGCAGTAAGAATGGCATAATCCGATTCGGTATCGATCCCTCTTTCCCTCCATTCATCAGTCAGATTTTGGCGGATAGCTATGCCCCGCAATCGTTTGTCAATCCAATCTTTGGGATATCCTTTCTGTTCATACAATTGCTTCATGCGCTCCTGGGCCAGCTCGGGATTTTCAATTTCCTGGACTCTTTCGTAGCCGACCTTTGCTAACCATCTTTTAAAGGGTTCTGCTTTGGGTGAAGGGATGGATTGGATAATGCGGAAGATACCCTCGGTGTTGGCGCAATCAGTGGTGTATTTTTTACCATCCGATGCCACAAGTTTCAGTCCGTGACAAAATGTCACGACCTCACTTCCTTCCTCATTAAGACGTTGCTTGAGCTTCCTCCAATAAGCACCGCCATCCGGACTTTCGGCAAGCACAGAACAAACATCAACAACCGAAAACCACCACTCATTGTTATGAATCGTTTTCCTGATCTTCCTGCCCTTAAAGACCGCCAAATGTGTTTCCGTCATTTCAACCTCCTGTCCCCTATTTATATTAATTGCTTGTTGCTATCGTCGGTAATTAAATGCCCCTAAATCTTTCTTCTCCGCCGCCGGGCAGGCGCTTCCGGCGCGGGCAGCAGGCTTGTGTACTGATGGTATAAATCAAAAAGAAACGCCACCCTTACGGCGTCTGATGCAAAATTCTTTTTCCCATAAGCCGCGTCAACTGCATGGTCGAGCGCCTGATGAGCCTTCCGCAGATCAGGCGGCATGGCAACCGGGTCATACAGGTCGGCGAGTGATGATTCAGGATGAGCGGCACGCGCATCGAGCACAGCCTGCGCTGCATGTTCAATTGCTGCAACCTGTTTCTCCGATGGCTCACTCGGCCAAGGGAAGTTGTTGTAGACGGATGGAGAATAACTATAGTCACTTTTGAGTCTACCAGCAACAACTCGAACCCAAGCCATATGCATCGTTGAAGACAAAATGCCGAAATGATAACGTGTTGCACCGACAACGAGTTGCAGTTTGTTGCTGGCAATCACCGAAGATGGCAAAAATGTCATAGGAATAACTCTGCGGTTTTCTGAAGAAACCTCCGGAACCGCCAAGTACTCTTTATTAGGTTGCCGATCTTGTGTAAATAAAGTTGGAAACTCGGCGTAATCACGAACACTTTTGGTAGGACTCTTTAGACGAGAATCACGAACACCGGCAACACGCTTCAGTATGTTCGGATGAGAATTTAATTCGGCAGGACTGATGTTCTTTAACCATAAGCACCAACGACATGATCCTTGAATTAATTCTTCCCCGCCCATATAAGGGTGGATCCATTTCACCGCGTCTGGTTCTCCTTTAAGCAGTTCACTTTTTTCCTCTTCGTTAAGAATAAGGTGGCCTCCATCTGTCGGTTGGCTTCCCTTCTTCATTTGTGGAATACCAGGAAGTGGGTCAGAACGAGAAGGTAAAAGCATATCAGATGCATCCACAAGATAAGGGTTAATGTTGACTGCTGCAAGAGCGTGAGGTTCTCCATTTATGTCAGGGTAATCATAAATCACTTTGCGGTCAGTATCGTATAAAGCAAACCCGATGATTACGCAATGCACCGCTGCCATGCCACGAGCCTCATTGCTCCACCGAAAAGTGTGATGGGCAAAATGGATTTTGACGCCAAGACGTAACAGTTCAGACCATAGAACTCCTACTTGTTCTCCTTGTGTGATGGAGTTTGTAGAGACAAAGGCTATCTTTACTTTCTCGCGCGGAGGAACTCCGGGAAGCCGGTCAATAAGGTCTGTCATTCCGGCAGTCCTTAAGCCGGAATCCAGTGTCTTTGCTTTTTCAGTATTGTCTGGATTCCCGCCTGCGCGGGAATGACGAACAATATCTTCCCGAACATAACTCACGGCTTTCAAATACCACGCTGTAACATAATCTAAGCGTCCAATCCGTCCTTCTTTGCCCCACACTGCCGTCATATCAACCATTTGCTGAGGTACTCGCCATTGATGACCCACAAACGGCGGATTGCCAAGTATATAGTCAACTTCATAGACAGAGACAACATCATTCCAATCCATTTGCAGGGCATTGCCGCAATGGATCTTTGCCGCATGGGTGAGCGGAAGACGGCGGAAATACAGGCCGAATTCCTCGGACACTAACATATTCATCTGGTGGTCGGTTAGCCAGAGGGCGACCTGTGCGATCTGAGCGGGAAATTCTTCTATCTCAATACCGTAGAATTGATCAACATCGACCTGCACAAGCTGAAAGATATTAATATGCATCTGCCCCGAGGCGCGGACAGCGCGCAGTATTTCTAGTTCGAGAAGTCGTAATTCCCGGTATGCAATGACAAGGAAGTTGCCGCACCCGCAGGCAGGATCGAGAAACTTCAGGCGGCCGATCTTCTTGTGCAGCTCAAAGAGCTTTTTCTCGCTTTTCTTTGCTGCATGGAATTCCGCCCAGAGGTCATCGAGGAAAAGCGGCTTGATGAGCTTGAGGATGTTTTCTTCGCTGGTGTAGTGTGCCCCGAGATTGCGGCGACGGGCAGACCCCTCTTCGTCCATGACGCACTGAAAGAGCGCGCCGAAGATGGCAGGCGATATCCTCCCCCAGTCGAGCGCGCAGCAGTCAAGAAGCATCTCGCGCATCGTCCGGTCACAGGTCGGGATCGACAGCGTTTCCTCAAAAAGCCGTCCGTTAACATAGGGAAAGCCTGTAAGCATCTCATTGAGGTTCTTTTGGCGTTTCTCTTCAAGAGTATTGAGCACCTGAAACAGATGCGCCAGCTGCGGGCCGAGATCGGAGCCGTCTTCACCGGTGCTGTTTTCAATAAATTCACGAAAAGACCCGCGAGGCTCAAAAAGCGTGGTGTCTTCCGCAAAGAGGCAGAACAACAGCCGCACCAAAAGCGCTTCAAGGGCATGCCCCTCGTAGCCGGAGGCGCGCAGGCGGTCATGCAGCTTGCCCATGCGCTCGGCTGCCTTGATATTGACCGGGTCTTGCGCCGTTATGCGCTGAGTGGTATAACCGGCTATGAAGCCGAATAGCTTTATATTACGGTAGAAGTTCTTGAGAGGAAATTCAGTCTGGGTATTGGCGTCAAGATCATGAAGCCTGATACGCGCGAAGTCGGATACGATGACATAGCGTGGAAGATCACGTTCAGCAAGTCCATCAAAATATTCCAGCGCCTGTTTGTACGCTGAATCCAGGTCCTTGCCGAGAGATTTGTGTTCGGCTATGAGTGTGCCGCGCCAGAACAGGTCGATAAACCCGCCCTTGCTGCCGCTCCGTTCAAAGCGCGTCCGAGCCCGGCGCACCGGCTCCTCAAAGCTCGCAAGCCGCCTGCGGTTTACGCCGAAGACATTAAAGAACTCGTTCCAGAAGGTCTGTGCCTCTGCACGTTCTGCGTTCGCGCCTTCCCATTCGCGGGAAAAGGCAAGCGCACGGTCTTTAATTTCATTCAGAGACAGCGGCATCTAATTTATCCCCCATTTATATTTTACCGCTTAATTTTACTGAAACCCCAGAGAAACAGCAACACTGAACGCTGATTTATGAACGCTGATTTCCCTGATATTTCCGGGAGGCTGACAACTAAAAACTAATGTACCCCTTCTCCATCAAACTGAGATACGTGCCGTCTGATACGATGACATGGTCTATGACATTGATGCCGATGACCTTACCGGTCTCGACGAGACGCTTAGTGATATCTATGTCGTCCCTGCTTGGGTTCGGGTCGCCGCTTGGATGATTGTGGACAAAAATGACCGAGGCCGCGGCCTCTTTTATCGCATACCTGAATACTTCGCGCGGATGGACCAGAGAGGATGTCAGGGTCCCCTCCGAAACGACCGTTTCCCGGAACACCCTGTTTTTCGCGTCAAGCAGTGCGCAAAGGAACCTTTCTTTTTTTAGGCCGTAAAACCTGGGCCTGAAATATTCATAGACATCCCTGCTGTTTCTGAACATCAAAGACGATCGGTCCTCGCCCCCGTCTGCCTGCAACATCCTCCTGCCGAGTTCAAACGCCGCTTTTAGCTGGGCGACCTTGGCCCTGCCTATCCCTTTGATATCGGTAAATTCAGCAGCTGAAGCTGCCTCGATATCGCTCAGGCCGCTAAAGCGCATCATCACTTCCCGCGCCAGATCGATTGCGCTCTTGTCCTTGCCGCCTGTCTTCAAAATTATCGCGATGAGTTCGGCCGTACTGAGCCCGTCAGCCCCCCATTTTAGGAGCCGCTCGCGCGGCCTTTCATCCTCAGGCCATTCCTTGATGCTTTTGTATTCCATTGACAGAGCCCGATTATGTAGGTGAAGCAATTTCAGCGTCCCCGGTGCTGGATGCGTTATCTTAACATGGATGTCATTTAAAAGTCCTGGTCATTCATCAATCTGGAAATACCCCCCCCCTTAAGTCCCCCCTTAAATTAAGGGGGATTTAGGGGAGTTATTTAATTCTTCAGTCATCCTCTCGACTTTCACTCTCCCAGCGCTTCCTTCTGAATTGCGATGAGCTTCCTGATCCCCGCCTCAGCGAGGTTGAGCATATCATCAAGCCGCTTTCTGTCAAAAGGCTCTGTCTCCGCAGTCCCCTGCACTTCTATGTATTTGCCGGAGCCGGTCATTACGATATTCATATCCACTTCCGCAGTGGAATCTTCGGCATATGAGAGGTCCAGTCTCGGCTCTCCATCAACAATACCCACGCTGACCGCAGCGATAAAATCCCTGATCGGCTGTCTTTCTATGAGCTTGTTCTTGATGGCGAATGTGACAGCGTCTCTAAGTGCCACATAGGCCCCGGTAATCGATGCCGTCCTTGTCCCGCCGTCCGCCTGGATCACGTCGCAGTCAAGCCAGATGGTCCTTTCACCAAGCGCCTCAAGATCGACAACAGAGCGCATGGCCCTGCCGATCAGCCGCTGTATCTCATGCGTCCTGCCCCCTACCCTGCCTGCCGCGGATTCCCTTATTGTCCTGGACTGGGTGGCCCTTGGCAACATCGAATATTCACCAGTGATCCACCCTTTATTCTGGTCCCTGAGAAAAAGCGGGACCTTGTTCTCGATTGACGCCGTACAGATCACTTTTGTGTCCCCCATCTCTATCTGCACCGACCCCTCGGCAGGCTTTATAAAATTTCTTATGATCTTTATGCTTCTCAGCTCATCAGCTCGTCTTCCATCAGGCCGCATTCATCATCCTCCCACGTA
>JBFLYJ010000012.1:0-19631 GCA_040756635.1 Nitrospirota bacterium | reverse complement strand
TTCAACAAAATGTTCCAGTGGACTATCTACACGATACCTACCATTACAATATTGAGTGCAGTTAACTAGGAGGGTATATACAGCGGATTAAAGGGGTCTAAAACTCAGGCCTCATGAACGTTCTTCAGGGACATTCTCGATCATTTCCTTGGCCTTTTTCATGATCTCCCTTTCGCTCTTGTAAGACAGCTTCTTCACAGCGTCGTCCACGGGGAACCACCTGGCCTCGTCGACTTCATGATCATGATCATCCGTGCTGCCTTTGATATATTTCATGAGGAAAAAATGGACGGTCTTGTTTATCCTTGTCATCTCTTCCTTCAGATAGAACCAGTAGGACGTCTTGCCTATCTCATCGACGATGGTCCCTGTAAGTCCGGTCTCTTCCCTTACCTCTCTTAATGCGGCAGTCGGCGGGTCTTCTCCCTTATTGATAATTCCCTTGGGCAGGCACCAGGTCTTTCTGCCCCGCACCGACACAATCGCCACTTCAATGCCGTCATCCTGACCTTTCCCGTCCGTCGCCTTCGCGACGCGATATATAACGCCGCCTGAAGATGTCCGTTTTTTTATTGAGGGGGGTCTTATCATTTTAATTAACGCTCATAGAACATTGAGTGCCCGTATAGACGGTATACGGCCGTAAACGAAACGGGCATTCATAATTTCTATATATTAAAGGTCTTCCTCACCCATGGGAGGACGATCCTCATAATATCATTATAAAACACAAAAGTGATCAGGAGTAATAAAAGCGCCATCCCCACCCTGTTCGCCGCCAGCATGATTCTCTCACTAAGCGGCTTGCGCCTCAGGGCCTCAATTGTAATAAACATTATGTGGCCGCCGTCAAGGACGGGTACAGGCAGCAGATTAAGGACGGCAAGATTGATGCTTATAATCGCGATAAAATTAAAATACGTGATCGCACCCACCGAGGCCGCCTTGGCCGCGGCATCTACTATCAATATCGGTCCGCCTATCTGCTTCGCGGACATGGCCCCTGAAAAGAGCCTTACCACGACCTCAAGGGTAAGGGCGCACCAGCCGTAGACCGCCTCTAATCCCTTAAAAGGCGCGGACAGTATCCCGGTGCTCTGTATTACCTTGGCGTCCATTTTCTTTGAGATCCCGATCCTGCCTATGACAATATCTTCACCATTCTCATTCTTGACGGTCTCGGGTTTCGGAGTGACGGTCACGTCGATAATTTTCCCGTCTCTGCGCACCTTAAGGTGCAATTCATTCCCCGGGTTTTTAGAAAACATTTCAGCCATCTCATTCCAGTCATTGACCTGCGAACCGTTGATGGAAACAATCGTGTCATTGCCCTTCATCCCGGCCTCCATGGCGGGCGACCCTTCAGACACGTTTTCTATCGTGGTCGTAATACTGTCCAGGTTGGGGATAGCGATTGGCAGATTCATGCCTAAGAATGCGGTAAATATCAGAAAGGCCAGGACCAGATTAAAGAACGGGCCCGCGACTACGATAGCTGCCCTCTTCCAGGCCGGCTGGTAATTAAAGGCCCTCTTTTTGTCAGCCTCATCTATTTCCTCCCCGATCTCCTCACCGAGGGGCTTTACATAACCTCCCAGAGGTATCGCGGATATTAAATATTCGGTTTCCCCGATCTTCTTCCCTATGATCTTGGGTCCAAAACCAAGAGAGAATTTCAGCACCTTGACCCCCACGAGCTTGGCCAGGATGAAATGGCCCAGTTCATGAAAAAAGATCAGCAAGCCAAAAAGTACAACGGCCCATATTATTGTCATATCCAATTTTCTCCGTTCATTGTTTTCATCTTTTATTCGCTACAATTTCCCTTGTTCTTCGCCCGGCCCACTCGGACGCGGCCATGACTTCTTCAATGGTCTCCCCGCTGTTGACACTGTGTTCATCCATCGTGTCCGACACTATCCGGGTTATGTCCGTAAATAATATCTTCTCATCGAGAAACGCCTCGACCGCGACCTCGTTCGCCGCGTTCAGCACGCACGGCATGGTCCCGCCTGCGCGTAGGGCCTTGTATGTCAGGGCCAGCGAGGGATATCTCTCGGTATCAGGTTCTTCAAAAGTAAGCTCCCCTATCTGCGCCAGGTCGAGTGAAGGCAGGACATTCCCGACTCTTGCCGGGTAAGAAAGGGCATAGCTTATGGGTCCCTTCATGTCCGGCACCGACATTTGCGAGATAACACTGCCGTCAATGAACCTGACCATTGAGTGAATTATACTCTGGGGGTGAAGTATGACCCCGATCTTCTCCACCGGCACATTAAAAAGCCAGTATGCCTCTATCACCTCAAGGCCTTTATTCATAAGTGTAGCCGAGTCTATCGAAATTTTCCTCCCCATGTCCCAGTTCGGATGCTTCAGCGCCTCGGCAGGTGTCACCCGGCAGAGATCGTGTACGCTCTTTCTGCGGAACGGGCCTCCTGAAGCTGTCAATACGATCTGTTCGACCTCTTCCATGTCCCTGCCGTCAAGACACTGAAAGACTGCGCTGTGTTCACTGTCGACAGGGAGTATCCTTACGCCTCTTCTTGAAGCCTCAGGCATGACCAGATGACCGGCCATAACAAGCGCTTCCTTTGTCGCTAACGCTATGTCCTTGCCCGCCTTTATCGCCTCATACGTCGGTACCAGCCCCGGGGAACCGACTATCGCGGACACCACCATGTCGGTCCCGTCAAGTGTCGCCGCATCTATAAGTCCCTGCTCGCCTTCCAGTATTTCAACGGGGAGGCCCAGCTTCCTGAGATCAGAGGCTGCCGCTTCATCATACACAGCCACTAACTCAGGCCTGAACTGCCTTATCTGCTGTTCAAGTATTCCCACATTGTTCCTGGCAGCCAGTGCCTTGACACTGAACCTGTCAGGGTGCCTCGATACCACCTCAAGAGTATTGCGGCCGATGGAACCGGTGGAGCCTAATATCGAAAGCCTTTTCAAATATACCTCACAATAAGATAAAGGACCGGTCCGGAAACGAGCATACCGTCGAGTTTGTCAAGCATCCCGCCGTGTCCGGGGATGAAAACACCTGAGTCCTTGACGCCCGCGTCCCTCTTGAACATGGACTCGACAAGATCACCAAGCAGCGCGGTCACTCCCATGACCGCGCCGGTTGCAGCAGCGGCAGTCAATGAAACCGGCATGTTAAATATTTTAGTGATGATTACGGCCCCCAGTGCCCCGCCGATCAGACTCCCGTACGCGCCTTCCCATGTCTTATTGGGGCTGACTGATGGATACAGTTTGTTCCTGCCCATGTAGGTACCGATATAAAAGGCCCCGGCGTCCGCGAGCCATACGCATGTATATAGCATAAAAACATATTCCCTGCCGAGGTCCTCTAAACGCAGTGACCACTGGAAGCTCAGAAAAATACCGACATAAAACAGTCCGGTCACCAGCGGTCCCATTTCCGTCATGCAGCCGGACGGGTCCCTCCGCGCAAACAGACTTATGAGCATCAGGACACAAAGGCTGATGAAGAGTCCTTCTGGAAGAAAAGACCGGTAAATGCACGCCAGATATAAAAGCAGTCCTCCCAGCAATACACCGGGCAGTGACAGCCTGGCAGGGACCCTGTACATGGCGTAAAATTCCCACAGGGCGGTAATACCGACGACAAGCAGCAGTGCCATGAAATACGGCATCGGCGGCAGATAGTATAAGTACGCAATAAACACGGGCAGAAAAAGCGCGGCTATTATATGCCTCTTTACGACCCCGCTCATATTTTTTTTGCTCTGTGTCATCTATCCCTTCCGCTCATCCTCATCAGACAAGGCGCCGAACCTTCTTTCCCTCCTCTTGTATTCATTTACCGCTTCCCTGAACTGCTCCCGTCCGAAATCCGGCCAGTGTATGTCCGTAAAATAAAATTCGGCATACGCCGACTGCCAGAGGAGAAAGTTGCTGAGCCGCATTTCGCCGCTTGTACGTATAATCAGGTCAGGGTCAGGTATGCCGGCCGTATACAGAAAGGACCCCACCATCTCTTCATTTATGTCTTCCGGGCTGGTGCCGTTCCCGACAATGCGTTTCAGGGCATGCACGATCTCCGCCCTGCCCCCGTAACTCAGCGCGCTGGATACGATCAACCCTGTGTTATGTCTTGTAAGGTCCTCAAATTCCCGAAGCGCCTTCTGCACTCCGGAGGGGAGCCGTTCAGTATCGCCGACGGCCCTGAACACGATGTTCTTTCCGTGCAGCCGTTTCATTTCACTCTTTATAAAATTCTTCAGCAGTCCCATAAGCGCGTTTATCTCCGCCTTAGGTCTCCGCCAGTTCTCCATCGAAAAAGTATAAAAGGTGACCGCTTTGAGCTTATGCTCAAGCGCCGCGTCGATTATTTCATTGACCTTCTTGACGCCGTTTCTGTGCCCTTCAATCCTGGGAAGGCCCCTCTGCTTTGCCCAGCGGCCGTTTCCGTCCATAATCAATGCCACATGCCGAAGCTTCATTTTAACTTTTCCATTACTCCCGGCCCCCGGAAATTTCCGTCTCCGCCTGGCCGAAATTGTAATAAAAGAGAATGGAGCTGACAGTAAATTCTCCCTGGGCCAGACGGTTAAGGAATGTGCCGAGGCCCGCCCTGGCAACGAGGAACAATTCCTTCCCCTGTATCCAGTAATCAGTCACCGATCCATAGATTTCATTCATGATCAATTTGGTTTCCATCGTACTCCCGTCCCAACGGAGGGAATATACTTCAGCCTTGTTAGCCCCCAGCGAAGGCATCACCGACAACACAGGTTCCCTGTTGACCGCGATGATCTCCTGTCCCCGGCCGGTCTTTACGACCGCGAGCCTTCCCCTTACGGACCATTTTACCACGGGATTCGCGACCGACCTTGTGCTGCTTTCAAATGTGAATGTGAAAGGCCCGTACGAGTTTTCACTTCTCCACTTCATTTCTCTTCTGTCGTCATACAGGCATAAACGGCCGTCCTTGTCATATGTCATCACATCAGCGCGGCCGCTGTTGTTCCAGTCCACAAAGGCAAACCCGTAAATGTTGGCGACCGGCGGAAGCACAAACGGTACACTGGGTTCGTACCTGCCCCCGTTCCACCTTGCTTTATAAACAGGGCCGCCGAATATCCTGCTGCTGCTGAAGCGCTGCATCAGCAGGGTGCTGCCGACCGCCCTCATAAAGTAAGGCATGTTCTCATTGATTTTTCTGAACCCCTCTGAAGGGTCGTATTCAAGCACAAATGAGTTTAGACTCATGTCATTTTTTGAGGAGACGTCGTCCGACGCGCTCAGCGAACCGGGATTGACAGCGGAAGTTACAAATATTTCGGCCCTCCCGTTATTGTTTACATCGAGGATATCAAGTGAGAGATGACTGCCTCCTATTTCAGGCTTGATGTTCCACAATTCCATGAAATCCTTTTTCACACTGTATATACGGATGTTCCTGCCGTCGCTGACCGCGAGCTCATCAACACCGTTACCGTCGACATCTCCCATCGCTATCAGGAGACCTCCCGGCAGGTTATAGGCCTTCCACGGCCTGCTGGCCTCAAATACGGCTGAAACAAATTCATCTCCGGGTGCCGGTATCACGGCATCGCTTTTGAACGCCTCCACAACCTCTCCGGCCAAACCGCCATCCTCGGCCCAGTACAACTTTATGTCTACAAAAGATTGTCCGTCCCTGCCGTACGTGGAAAAGAAGAGCGCCGCCTCCGCGCCCAGCCCCCTGGCCAGTCTCGCCAGTGTATCGGCTGAATTATCCGGGGTATACGCCTCCATGAATTCAAAGCGTCCCGAATCCTTCAGCGCCCCGTAAAACGCCTCCGAAACAGACCAGTCCGCAGTCCTGTCCTGAAAGAAGGCGAGCTTTATCCGTGAGGTGCTTACTCTTGCTATGTCGCCCTGTCTGATGTCACCGCTGATGATTGTCCCCTCATACAGGCCGTCAACCGGTCCGTCTCCGGTTATCTCGATCCTTCCGGCCAAATCTTCCGTGTACCCGATCAGCTCATTCGTCACAGGGTGATAAAAAGGCGCGCCCTGCCTGAACACAGAGAAACGCATGCCCTTTCTGACATGATCATTGTCTCCGGGCCTGATCTTCAGTGTCCGTCCTTCCACTGAAACAATATCAGCATTGGCAGGGACAAAATAACCGAGCACTTCATCTCTGGCCTTGTAGATGCCTTCAGGGACAGTGTCCTGTTTGCTTTCAGCTTCCTGGATTTCCGGGACCGCGGGTGCTGCTTCCGGGACGGTTTTTTTAAGAGCGCAGCCGCTCCCCATCATCAGCGTAATGATAGTAAAAATCAAATATACCGATTTATCATATTTCAATCCGGGATACACCTCCGCATAATTATGCCGGAATACGGCGTACTAGTATAACCTATTTTTATAACTAATTTTGTCTTCTCAAATCTTTATTTAAATACCTTTCGTATGCCTACGACACCGTCAGCGCGTCAACAATAGCGGCAAACCGATGATGAGTGAATCAGGTGTGCGGATATTCAACTGCAGGTATTACGGAGTGTACATCTGTAAAAGACTTCTCAGCTGCCGCTTCCTACTTGAGAGATACGTTAGGCGCGCTCCCCATAAGGTATTTGAAATCTTCGTCCTCGAATTTCAGGCCTCCGCCGACATACGCGCCTCTGCGGTTGGCATTAAGGATGTTATCAACACCGCCGCTGACGAAAAAGTATTTGAAAAAACGGTAATCGACCCCGACCCTCATATGGGCCTTGTCCGCCCCTGCCTCGTCCGCGCTGAAGTCCCACATGTCAAATTTGACCCTGCCGTTTTCATCGTTAAAGAAATAGTCCGCACCGAGTCCGAAGGTGTTCTCGGTCAGGCCGATCCTGAGGGCCGCGTTATCAAAGCGCTTGGCGAACTGAGCGGTAAATTCGATCCTGCTTTCCACCTCGTCCTTGATCTCGGTGACGCCGTTTATCGTGGTCTCCGTGGTGTGTACCGAACCGAGAGGGTCCGTAACAATACCGAGTATGTAGTATTTGTCGTCCCTGGGACGCAGGGTCACGTCAAAATAGCCTTTCCACTCGGATTCACCCGTATTATATTCGGTATGAAAATCGATGTAGGTCCTCAGTCTGCTCGAAAAATCAAATGACTTTTCGACCTTCCCTGAAACGTTCGTCAGTGACTTGTACAGCGTATCATCAGTCATGAGTTTACCCAGCGTCCCTTCCCCCTGCTCGATCTTGCGGGCGATTTTATCCGCTGATTTGGAGACGGACTGGATATTGCTCATGCTCTCTTTAAAAGCGTATCTGTTTTCTTCTATCACCTCTTTAAGCTCGCGCGCGGCCTTACTCAGGTTTTCTATAAACTCAGGGCCCTTTTCATTTAAGTTCCTCGAGACATTGCTGATGTCGTCAATCACACCCGGCCCCTTGTCGCCGAGCGCCGCGGTAAACTTTTCGAGCTGAGCGATCACGTTCCTCAGGGGCTCACGGTTTTCAGCTGAAATCCCCTTCAGGGACGCGGTCACGTCTCTCAGGTTCTGTATAGCGTCCCTTATCGACTGCTTTTCAGCTTCCCCGAATATGCTGTTAAAGTTACTCGTCAGGCTGGAGATCTGGTCCGCGGCAGAAGTAAGCCGGTTTGCAAGACTGTCAATGTCCGCGGCAGGGCGGGTCTCCGCTATTATGTCTCCGTCTTTAAGGACCGTATGGTCCGGGGTCCCCGGTGAAAGCGCGAGGTACCTGTCGCCGAGAAGACCTGACATCCTCAGCGATACGACCGAGTTTTCGTATACCTTAATTTCGGGCTGGACCAGCAGGGTGAGCCTGGCCCTCCCGTTTTCAAGTGTGATTTTCTCGAGTATTCCGGCTTCGACCCCGGCAATTTTTATACGCGACTGTTCATCAAGACCGCTGATGTCGTCAAACACAGCGTAGAGGCGGTAGCCCTTTTCCCAGACCATAGGCATTCCTCCGACCTTGAAGGTCATATACGAGAGGACCATTATGACTATGATCCCGAATACCCCCACTTTAAGTTCCGTTGATACGTTCTTCACGAGTTTATGCCTTCCACTTTAATAGGGCCCTCGGCCCTGCCTTCAATAAATTGCCTGACTACAGGGTCTGCGGAGTTTTGTATTTCCTCGGAGGTGCCTGTCTCAATGATCACACCATTATAAAGCATCGCAATTGTATCTGCAATTTTATACGCGCTTTTCATATCATGCGTGATAGTAATAGATGTCACGTCGAGTTCTTCCCTCATTTTGATAATGAGGTCATTGATGGCATCAGCCATTATGGGGTCCAGACCTGTTGTAGGCTCGTCATACAAGAGGATTTCGGGCTTCATGGCGATGGCCCTCGCAAGACCCACCCTCTTGCGCATACCGCCTGACAACGCGGAGGGCATCGCGTCTTCCACCCCTACAAGACCGACCATCCTGAGCTTTTCAACAGCGGTTTCCCTGATATCCCGGTCCGTCATGTGGGTGTGGCGCTTCAGTCCGAAGCCCACATTTTCCCAGACCGTCATCGAATCAAACAGGGCGGCCGACTGGAAAAGCATCCCGAACTTCTTCCGTATCTCGTTAAGACCATCTTCATCGAGCACCGAGAGGTCTGACGAATCAACGACGACTGTCCCTTTATCAGGCATAAGAAGCCCGATTATATGCTTCAGGAGCACGCTCTTGCCCGAACCGCTGCCGCCGATAATTACCAGGCTCTCCCCCTTTGCGATTTTCAGGTCGACCCCCTGCAGCACATAATGGTCGTTGAATGATTTATGCACGTCTTTTATTTCTATCATTTGAATAACCACACGGAAAGGAAATAGTCCGAAATAAGTATGGTCATCGATGAATAGACGACAGCCCCTGTAGTGGCCCTGCCCACCCCTTCGGCGCCGCCTTTAGTGTAAAACCCTTTGTAACAACTTATAAGCGCGAACGCGATGCCGAAGAAACAAGCCTTTACAAGGCCGCTGTATATGTCCTGAAGTTCCAGGTAGTCCCATGTTGCCCTTAAATATGTCTTCGAGCTTGAGCCGAGAAGCGCGACAGTGACGAAATAACCGCCCAATATGCCGATGATGTCGGTCACAGCCGTAAGGGCAGGAAGCATGATCATCCCCGAGAGAAACCTCGGTACTACAAGGTACTTTACGGGATTGGTGGCCAGGGTCTCCAGCGCGTCGATCTGCTCCGTGACCCTCATAGTCCCGAGTTCAGCTGCCATCGCGGCGCCCGCGCGACCGGTCACGATAAGCGCCGTCAGCACAGGGCCAAGCTCCCTCGTCATCGAAAGCGCAACGACTGAGCCGACCAGCCCCTCGGCGCCGAAGCGCTTGAACCCGGTATAGCTCTGCAGAGCGAGCACCATCCCGGTAAATACCGCGGTTACAAGAACAACCGGCAGGGAATTCACCCCGATCTGAAGCATCTGGTTTACGATGTTGCGGACTTCAAAGGGGGGCCTCATTATCCACTTTATTGTGTTACCCAGCAGGAGCATTATGCGGCCCAGCCCCAGTAAAGGTTTTTCTATGACTGCGCCGATAATTTCTATAAACTTGATAAGCATTTTATTGGAAATAGATTATACGATATTAATATATTTTTTACCGTGCACAATCGCGCGTACAGTGGCGGCGTTTATATGTCTAAACATTGCTGTCCAAAATAATATTGACAGGAGAGGCTGAATGCCGACCCCTCTCGGTAAATAAAAAACCAAATATTGAAAATCAAAGATAAGGAGCTGGACTATTAAATAATCTCTCCTCCATATCTTTAATTTTTTATTTTTTATATTTAATTTAAATGAGGTGTTCAGCCTCTTTAAACCTCTATCTTGGACAGATGTGATATTTTACTTATAATACGAAGCGAATCTCCGTACTCTCACATTCGCAATGATACTGAGCGCGAGGAAATTCGACAGCAGAGCTGTCCCTCCGTAACTCATCAGGGGCAGCGGTATCCCGACGACAGGCATAAGCCCGAGGGTCATTCCGATGTTCACCACAAAATAAAAAGTAAACATATAAGTTATACCTGTGGCCAGATAAGTCCCCTCGATGTCCCGAGCATTCCTTGCCGTATCGAAGCCTTTCCATATAATAAACAGGTAAAGCAAAAACAGCACGACACTGCCTATAAACCCCCATTCCTCGGAGAATATGGAAAAGATAAAATCCGTGTGGTGCTCCGGAAGGAACCTGTAGGGGCCTTGTGTCCCTTTAGTGTATCCCTTGCCTAAAAACCCGCCGGAACCGATAGAGACCTTTGACTGGGTTATATGATAGCCGATGCCCTGGGGATCAGCCTGCGGATCAATAAACGCTATGATCCGGTTCTTCTGGTAGTCCTTTAAGCCCCCCCAAAGATATTTACCTGCAAACGGCAAAGCAACAAGGCCTATAATCAGGACGGTCATGATAAGTTTTTTCCTGATCCCGTATGTCAGGAGCATCGATACGAAGATGAACATGACCATCAGCATGGTCCCCAGGTCAGGCTGTTTCAGAATAAGGACTGCGGGCAGGATAAAAAAACCCGCGCAGATCTTTGATAATTCTTTGATCCCGAGCCTTGCCCCGCTCTCAAGACGGGAGAGATAGCGGGACAGGGTGAGAACGAAAGCAATCTTGAACAGCTCTGAAGGTTGAAATGACAGAAAACCCAGGTCGATCCATCTCTGTGCCCCCATACCCTTCCTTCCTGCTATGACAACTATTATCAGGAGAAACACCCCGATTATGTACAAAACATATGCAGACCTGATAAACCACCTGTAATCAATACTCACGACCACGAAAAAAACAGCAAGACTCAGCACTGTCCAGTTTAACTGTTTTACGTAAAATGACGGATGCTGGGTCTCCAGGATGGGCCTTGTAGCGCTGTAGATAGTCAATACTCCTATCATAGACAATAAGAGGACCGCCCCCAGAAAACTCCAGTCAAAGCCTTTCAATATCCTTCGGTCTATCATACAAGCTTTAAGCTGAAAGATTTAAAGCATCAGCTCGATCAATCACCTTCCTCTTCCTGTTTTTCCTGTACTGCTGTGTCCTGAGGCTGCTCCCCCTGTTCCAGCGCAGGGAGGTACTGTCCGGTCAGGTCTTGCTCATCAGGTTTCTGCTCATCCTGCTGCTGCAGAACTTCCTGTACTTCACTTCTGGCAGCTTCCTTTTGTTCTTCTACCCCTTCCGGTTTCGGAGGATTGAAATAAGCCTCGATGACCCGTTTCGCTATGGGAGCCGCGGCGCTTCCTCCATGGCCGCCGTGCTCGACAAAGACAGCTGCCGCTATCTGCGAATTGAGCTGAGGGGCGTATGAGATAAACCATGCATGGTCCTGCTGCGCGGCTGAGAGCTTCTTGCCGCTGACCGCCCCTCCGATGACCTGTGCGGTGCCTGTCTTGCCGCCAATGCTCACAATGTTAGAACGCGCCATGCCGCCTGTTCCTCCCTTTTCATACACGACCCCGAGCATGGCCCTTTTTATAAAATCCAGATTTCGGCTCTCCACATCGACCGTCTTTTCAAGTTCCGGGCGTTCACCCAGCAGCAGATGAGGCCTGTAAAGTTTACCGCCGTTGACAAGTCCGGCAGCCAGCCGCGCCATCTGAATCGGGGTAACTGTAAGATACCCCTGTCCGATAGCAACACTGAGGGTCTCACCCTGATACCACTTCTCTTTTTTTACCTTGAGCTTCCACTGGGAGGAAGGCAGATTGCCGGAGGCCTCAGCCTCGAGATCTATGCCTGTCGGTCTGCCGAGACCAAAAGCCGAAGCATATTTTGCAATCGTGTCAATATTGATTTTCTTCCCGATGTCATAAAAAAAGACGTCGCATGATTCGACAATGGCCCTGTGGGTATCGACGTTTCCATGCCCCCCGGACTTCCAGCATCTGAACGTCCTGCCGAAGTATGTAGAACCGCCGCAGTACTCCGACGTCCTCTCAGATATCTGCCCGGTCTCAAGCGCGGACAGCGCGGTTATCGTTTTAAAAGTCGACCCGGGCGGATACTGGTTCTGTATCGCCCTGTTCATCAGCGGTTTCCGGGGATCGCTGATAAGCGCCTTCCACTTGTCCTGATCTATGCCGGCGACAAAAAGGTTCGGATCAAATGAGGGGGAGCTGGCCATCGCAAGGACTTCCCCTGTATCGGCCTTAAGCGCCACAACAGCTCCCGCCTTCCCCTCGAGACTTTTCTCTGCTTCAATCTGGGCGTTGATGTCCATGGATATCCTGATGTCCCGTCCCTTCAGGGGCTTCTGTATTCTGACGAATTTAATTATGTTTCCGAGGGCATCTACCTCAACTATCTTTTTTCCGGCAACTCCCCTTAATATGCCGTCATAACTTTTTTCAATACCGTACTGCCCTATAAACGCCTCTCTCGGTACGCCGCTGAATTCCGGCATGCTCAACTGTTTCGGTGTCGGATTGCTCAGATATCCGAGCAGGTGGCCCGCTGTCTGTCCATAAAGATATTCCCTTACATTCGTCACTTCAACAAGCAGTCCCGGGAAGTCGGTTTTTCTCGCCTCAATCCTGGCAACTTCGTCAAATGACACGTTGCGCCTGAGTTTCACAGATTCATAGGGACTAGCCGAGGCCTTCGCCATTCTCAGGATGTTCTCTTCTGGAAGTCCTATCAGACGGGCAAGATCGGCCAGGGGGGCAAGGGCTTCCGGGATATCCTCCTTCAGCATCGATATGTCATAGGACAGTACGTTCTTGACAAGGGGATTATTGTTCCTGTCGTATATTATGCCCCTAGGTGCGGGTATATCTATGACCCTTATCCTGTTTTTCTCATCGATCTTTTTGTATTCATCCCCCTTAATCACCTGCAGATACCAGAGCCTCAGCAGAAATAGACTGAATACGGTAATAACAATAGTAAAAGCGATGTTGATCTTTCTATCCATATGCCGGGTTAATATTTACTGTCCGAGAATCTTGAATCCTTGTTCCTGCCAAACACGGGATACAATACGACCGCAGCAACGGTCGTATATATTACTCCCATAAGCGGAATTCCCCATGGTCTGTTATGAAAAGACATTGCTGAAAAAGTCTCGAAACATGCATACACGACAAAAAAGTCCATTAAGGACAAGGCAGCCACAACTATTGTGTTGACGGTCATGTTCCAGTCGAATATATTCTCTCTAAGCGAAGCGGTCAGGAATCCCGATAGGGCCTTGCTTATGATATTGGGCCCTACGATAAACCCGCTGGCGGCGTCCATAAGCAGGCCCGCAAAGACCCCGTATGTCATCCCCCTTGCCTGCCCGTATTTAAAGGCATAGAAGCACACAAGGACGAGAACGAGATCAGGTTTCGTCCCTTTAAAGAAAATCGCCTGAAAAGTCAGGGCAAGATATGCCAGAAATATATATAGAAAAAAAATGCTCACTTCCCGAGTATCACCACGTCTTCGACCATATTTAGATTCTGTGAAGGTTCGACCACAATCAGCTGGAACAACTCGCCTCCCTCCTTGTCTACATCCGAGACGCGGCCGATCAAAAGACCTTCCGGATATATCCCGTCAAGACCGGAAGCTATTACATCCTCACCAACTGCGACTTCAACGTCCTTTGCGATGTACTTCAGATAGCACCTGTCATCCCCCCGTCCCTCCAGAATGCCTTCAAGCCTGGAAGTCTGAAGCCTCACGGCTACCGATGAATTGATATCCGTTATCTGGATAATCGAGGCCCGCTCCTTCAATACCCTCTGGACCTTTCCCACCGGGCCGAGCGGCGTGACAGCGACCATATTCTTGGCTATTTTTTGGTCAAGTCCCTTATTGATCCACATAATCTGAAACCAGTTGGTCGGGTCTCTCGCAAACACCCGGGCAGCGGCGATGTAATCGGCCCTTTCAGATTTTATTTGAAGAAGACTGCGGAGCCTCTCATTTTCGAACGCCGCTTCCCTGTATCTGTTTTTCTCACCTTCGCATTCTGCCAGCCGCTGCAGGGCCTCCCTGCCGCCGCTGCCCCAAAAACGGACGTGGCTCCAGATATATTCCACCGCGGACGAGACGCGCTGCTCCAGGACCTTCAATGGATAGACAAGAAATGTCGGGGTACCTCTTTCACCTCGTGTGCTCTGGTATGTGAGCAGACCAAAAACAATGATTACAAGGACGGCGAAGAAGATAATTTTTTTTTTTAACATCTGCTGATATCTGTCATAAAGCGACTCGTCTCAGGATATCCAGCTCATCCAGTACCTGCCCTACCCCTTTAACGACCGCCAGCAGCGGCTCTTCAGCAACGATTACGGGCAGCCCGGTTTCATGCCGGATGAGCGCGTCCAGCCCCCTTAATAGCGCCCCGCCCCCGGCAAGTACGATACCCCTGACCACGATGTCGGAGGCAAGCTCCGGAGGGGTATTTTCAAGGGCCACCTTTATTGCATTGATGATGACAGTGATTGTTTCACTTATCGCTTCCCGGATCTCATCTTCAAATATCGTGATGACCTTCGGGATGCCCGATACAAGGTCCCTGCCCTTTACTTCCACGGACCTGTTTTCATCATCGATCTTGTAGGCCGATCCGATCTGTCTCTTTATAAGTTCGGCGGTCCGCTCTCCGATGAGTATCCTTCCCTTGCTCTTGATGTGGTTTACGATGTCCTCGTCAAGTTTGTCACCGCCCATTCTTACGGCCTTGCTGTACACGACACCGTGCAGGGAGATTACCGCTACATCCGTCGTGCCCCCGCCAAGGTCCACAATCATGTTCCCGTACGGCTCCCCGATGGGAAGGCCCACGCCTATGGCCGCCGCCATCGGCTCTTCGATAAGATAAATCTCCCTGGCGCCCGATGCCTGTGCAGCGTCCTTTACCGCCCGCTGCTCTACCTGGGTGATTCCTGAAGGCACGCCTATTGCTATTCGGGGAGATATAAAGCTCTTCCTGTTATGTACCTTGCGTATAAAATATTTGAGCATCTCGCCTGTCTTGTCGAAATCAGCGATTACCCCTTCCTTGAGAGGCCGCATCGCGATTATATTCGCGGGGGTCCTGCCCAGCATCTTCTGGGCCTCCAATCCGACCGCTATGACCTTGTCCTTCTGAATAGCTACCACAGAGGGCTCATTGCAGACAATGCCTTTGCCTTTCATAAAAACGAGCGTGTTCGCCGTGCCAAGATCTATGGCGAGGTCGCTCGAAAACCATCCAAGAATATTATTGAACATTTACTCCCCCTTGCTTGTCCTGTACTACACGGGTTTTTGCCAGTTCATCTCCCAGTCTCATGCCTTCCTCGCTTCCTAATATAACGAGACTCTCAAAAAGCAGGATCCCGATGACAATAACAATCGCCATGATCCATCCTACCAGCGGGACCGCCATTAATCCTCCATACAGTATAAATCCAACCGCGAAAGGGAAGTTCCTGTATATGGATTCCTTGTACTCGCACGGCGCGTTCCCGATACCTTTATCGCGTACAACTACCTTCAGTCCTATGAGTTTTTTGCCGACGCTCCTTCCGTCAAACAGTCCGTCGGATATCAATAGATAGGTGATCCCCGCGAAAAAACCGACCTTAGGTATTATTTCATACAGCGCCACAACAATAATAAAATCGATTGTCTTTGCAATTACTCTGCTGAGTAAATCGGCATTAGAATAATCCTGATGCTGCTCGGATGACTGCTCATAGAGTGATTCTGTTGTGTCCATTTCATGTTCCATGAAAATACTACCAGATAGCCTGCGTTATTTCAATAAGCAGTATAATCGGATATCCTCAATTTATCAATGCTTGAAGCGGCATATCTTCCGCACCGCGTCACTGCCGGCCATGAATCATCCCTATGGGAGGTTAAAGGGGACCACCCTTCCCTGCCTGCATGCCTTAAGCAGTCTCTCGGCATATCCCTTCTCAACCTTAAATCCGTATTTTTTCGCCTGTCCGAGGGCGGTCAGATAAGCCTTTCCGGCCCTCTCCCTTTTCCCGTCCAAATAGTCCGCTTCAGCAGTGCCCAGAATGCAGTATATCCTCCCCCTTGGGTCCTGTGTCTGTTTGAAAAATCCGTCCGACTCCTTAAAACATACCCGCGCTTTGCCCATTTCTCCGAGCATTTTGTGTGTAGTGCCCACGCTCCAAAGCGTGTACGCATAGCTCACCTTGTCGCCTATTTTTTTATATAAAATCTCCGCCTTTCTGAAATATAAGAGGGCCTTCCCGTAATCGCCGTGCATCCTCCGCGCGTTACCAAGTCCGCAATATGAATAGGCCAGTCCGAAACGGTCATTGAGCCTGCTGAACATCCTGTTGGCCATTTTATAATACCGCTCTGATTCCCCGTATTCACCAGCCACGCGGGAGCTCCCGCCTAGTCCGCAGTATGAATACGCCATTCCAGCCCTGTCTTTCAGGGCCCTGAACATGTCGAGCGACTGATGATATATCCTTACGGCCTGCCTTACATCCCCCTTTATACGGTATGTCCCGGCCTTTGCCCACAGGGAAAACGCCTCCCCTTTCCGGTCGCTCATGGACTTATAGATCTTGAGGGCTTTATTGACAAGCTCCAGCGCACGGCCCCAGTCACCGAGGGCGCGCAGACTCAGGCCCAGCCCGGACATTGCATCCGCTTCCGATGCCCTGTCGTCAAGGGCCTCCGCAAGATCCAGCGCTTCCTCATACATCTTTTTTGCCTTCTGAAAATCACCCTTTGCCCTGAACGTATCGGCAAGAGAAAGAGAACAATCCAGCACGCCGTCCAAATCCGAATTTTTCTTGCATCCTGCAAGGGCCTTCAGGTACAACCCGATTGCCTTGTCGTATTCCGCTCCGATTCTCGCTTTTTCAGCCTTCTGAAAATATTTATCTGTCATTGTGCCCCTCTCTTGCTGACCGGCATCCCTGAAATTCGCCAAATGTTTAGTCCTGCCGTCAAAGTTAACTTCCAATATCCCATCGCATTGTAAAGGTTTTGCGGTAAATCCGCTCTCCTGATTTATGCAACATTAAGGTTTATTTATTCCATCAATAATTCCCCGTCCACAATTTACTTCCTGCATCTTCCCCTGACGGTCTTTACAGTATCATCATAATTGTCTGAATTGTAAAAAGCGCTCCCCATGACGACTATGTCCGCTCCAGCCTCTGCGACCTCCGCGACATTATCGACATTCACTCCGCCGTCGACTTCAATCAAAGCGTTGTAATTATTTTTCCTGATGATGTCCCTGAGCTGTCTGATCTTCGTCAGGGCTTCCGGGATAAATTTCTGTCCGCCGAACCCCGGGTTCACTGACATGATCAATACCATGTCGACATACGGGAGGACAAGTTCAAGGCTGCTTACAGGCGTAGCGGGATTAATGGACACGGCAGGCTTCACACCGCATTCTTTTATGTTCTGGATGGTCCTGTGCAGGTGCACGCACGCCTCCTGGTGCACCGTGATTATATCAGCACCGCTGTCCGCAAAATCCCTGATATACTTGTCCGGGTCTTCTATCATCAGGTGTACGTCAAGCGGTATGGTCACAACCTTTTTAACTGCCTTCACGATAAGCGGTCCGATTGTAATGTTCGGTACAAAATGACCGTCCATAACATCAACATGGACCAGATCAGCCCCTGCCCTTTCAGCCGCGATAACTTCCTCACCAAGCCGCGAAAAATCCGCCGATAAAATAGACGGCGCTATCTTTACCATAAATCCTCCTTGTATATGCCCGTTGCTGTCAGCTGACAGCGGCAAGCTGATTTGTTAAAACCAGAGTCCCCACCCTCGGCCCAGTTTGACCTCGACCGAATCTCCGTTCTGAATGACCGCTCCGGCCACCGGCTTCTGAAATATGACCTTGCTGCCTCTGTCCCTTTCCAATAATTCGATGCCAAGCTCTGCCGCCAGTTTCCTTGCGTCTTCGATAGTCATGTTAACAAAAGAAGGACAGCTGTATGTTCTCGTAAAGGGTCCGAGGCTTACCAGAAAATTGATCTCGTTGGCAGCTGTATTGCCCGGCAGAGGTCTCTGCGCGATGACCATCCCTTTTTCCGCGGAATCGGAATGGACCGATGTGATCTTCTTTATCCTGATGCCGAGATTGTTCAATGTCAGCTTTGCGTCTTCAAGCATCTGGCCTTCAAAAGAAGGCAGCGAATATATTTCCTGCCCCCTGCTTACCACCACCTCCACATAGGTCCCCGGCTCGACCCGCTTCCCCGGCCCGATATTCTGTCTTGTGATGCGGCCTTCCGGGATTTCCCCATGATACTCTTTTCCCTGGATCCTCAGGGACAGTTTGTTCTTTTTCAGGTTTTCCTCGGCTTCAACCAATCCCTTCCCGATCAGCACGGGGACTACACCGGCTTTATCTGCGCCTACTATTTTAAAAACCAGGAGCGCCCCCGCAATAACGAGCAGCAGTAAGGACAGGGAGTAGCCAGTTATTTTCATATAGTTCTTCATAATCAGTGTTTGTCTGTTTCGGGCTTCAGTATACCGAACCTCATCCCTTCCCTGAGCCTTCTGCCCTGAAGGTATGCCTTGACCGGCATGACCCCTTTACCGGACGGCTGGATCTCAAGAATGGAAAGTCTCCCGCTGCCGGCACCTACTATCAAATCTTCTTTCCCGGCCATGTCTATGACACCTGCCTCCGCACTCCCTTCCAGCGATACGGCCTTTATAATCTTGATCCTTTCGTTTTCGAGCATGCTGTACGCGCCGGGCCAGGGATTCATACCATTTATAAATCTGCTTATTTCCTCCGCGGATTTTGACCAGTCGATACACCCGTCGTCCTTTTTCAATAAAGGCGCATAAGAGACTTCACCCGCCTGGGGGACAGGCCTCACGTCTCCGCTTTCAAGTCCATTCAGGGTCTGCAGCAATAAATCCGCGCCGATTGCTGAAAGCCTTATGGAGAGCCTGCCCGCCGTGTCCTCTGACGTTATCTCCGTCTCCTTCTGCAAAAGAACAGGTCCCGTGTCCATTCCCTCATCCATCATCATCGTCGTTATCCCGGTTTTCACGTCTCCATTGATAATGGCCCAGTTTATCGGGGCCGCGCCGCGGTACGCAGGCAGAAGGGACGCGTGAATATTTACACAGCCGATCTGCGGCATATGAATTATTTCCGAAGGGAGAATCTGTCCATATGCGGCCACCACTATCGCGGTCGGATTTAAGGCCCTCAGCGTTCCGATAAATTCCTGATCCCTTACCTTTAAAGGTTGTAAAATCATAATCCCCGTCTTCTGCGCCTCCTTTTTTACAGGGCACGGCTTCAGCTGTCTGCCGCGTCCGCTCGGCCTGTCCGGCTGAGTCACGACTGCCATGACCTCATGTCCTGCATCAAGCAATGCATTAAATGGCAATACCGCAAACTCAGGCGTTCCAAAATAAACCAGTTTCATGATGTTCTTCCTTCACAGTCTTTTGTACCGAGTATATTCTAAATGCAAAACAAAAAGGGTTCAAGGGGGCCGGTAGCCGAGGAGTGAAGTGACGTGCATGTAACCTGCATTCACTCGACACCCTGATTCCCTGAAACCTCGAACCCAGTATAAGGACTGACTCTGCTGAAAAGCCGCGTATATTATTCTTTGCTTACGGACTGCTCCCTCGCGTATCTCTTCCTG
>JBFLYJ010000119.1:0-8367 GCA_040756635.1 Nitrospirota bacterium | reverse complement strand
TCATTCTAAATTGATAATATTTTTTATCTGTATCGGGTGAAAATATGGAAAAGAAATATAGAGGACTGAATATTAAATTAACACCGCAACGGCTTGCCATTCTTGGTTTTTTGGAGGGTAACGTGGCCCATCCATCCGCAGAGGATATTTACAGGGCCGTTACAAAAAAGTTTCCCACTATGTCTTTTGCCACGGTATATAACACGCTTGAAGCTCTGAAGAAAACTGGCACTGTTCAGGAACTGAAAATAGACACTGACAAGAGGAGATACGATCCGGACATCAGTTCCCATCATCATATAATATGCACCAAATGCAAGAACATCGTGGATATTCATAAAGATTTCAGTATTGATCTTTCAGAAGACTTGATGCAGGGTTACGAACTGCTTGGTAACAGCATAGAATTTTACGGTATATGTCAGAAGTGCCGGAAGCAAAATTAACTGCGGTAGTAAGTTAGGCATAGGTTTCACCACCTCTATTTGCCTTAACCTTCTGAAGATACAGAATTCATAAAAATATATAGGAGGTTCACATGTCAAAACTAATAGCCTCTGCTGCCATAAGGGCTTCACATGCTCTCTTTAAGACAGCTGAGGAAATGCTCGAGAAAGCAATCGCCGAAAAAGGCAAGGACTTTATTTTCGAATTCCCGGACACAGCGTTCTATCTCCCCCAGATATATGCTATGACGGCCTTCCCGGTCAAGACACTTGCCGATATGAAGGTCGCACTGGAAATGGCAAGGGAAATGCTCCATGACGAACCGGAAGAGAAACTCTGGAAACCATATCTCGGAGAGGCCCTCGACTCCGGGATGGCGACTCTGTTCTGTGAAGAAATAATACTTGCACTCAGATACATAAACGGGCTTGAGCCTGTGACCGACCCTGAGACAGGTTATGTTTATAATGGCTTTATCACCGACACCATTCAGAGGAATCTGGGTATACAGCTTGTTGACGGCAGAATGCCGGGTTTCGCGGCCATCATCGGAGCGGCGCCTGACGCTGATGTGGCTGTGAAAATCGTCCGTGAACTTCAGGAAAAGAACATACTTATCTTCCTTTCCGGCATGGCAAAAGATAAAGAAGGCAAACTGACGAACGTGACCAGGCAGCTCCTGAGCAAGAATGTCGAACTCGGCTGGGAAACATATATCGTCCCCCTTGGACCGGAAACCGAGCATACGCTTTACGCGCTCGACTGGTCGATAAGGGCCTCCATGATATTCGGCGGGAACAAACCCGGCAATTACAAGGCCCATTTAAGATACACAAAGGACAGGGTCTTCGCCTTTGCCCTCGTACTCGGCGAGCTTGACGATGTCAAATGGTCCACAGGCGCAGGTGCGATCAATATGGGATATCCTGCCATTGCGGACACCGACATACCCGTCATTCATCCTACGGGCGTCTGCACGTATGAGCACGTTGAAAAAGAATTCGATCACAGCAAGATAGTGCAGAGGGCGTTTGAAGTCAGAGGTCTTAAAGTCACAGTCGAAAAGCCCCCTATTCCCGTTGCGTACGGACCTGCCTTCGAAGGTGAAAGGATCAGGAAAGAGGACATGTTCATCGAATTCGGCGGCCAGCGCACTGCAGCTTTCGAATGGGTCAGGACAAAAGAACTGGATGAAATTGAAGACGGCAAGGTGACCCTCGTAGGCACGGACGTTGAAGAAAGGTATAAACAGGGAGGCAAGATGCCCCTTGCCGTTGTTGTTGATGTTGCCGGCAGAAAAATGCAGAAAGACTTTGAAGCGATCATCGAAAGAAAGTTTCATCATAACATAAACGAGGCACAGGGACTCTGGCACATGGGCCAGCGCGATATCATGTGGATGAGGATCAGCAACCAGGCATACAAGGACGGAATAACACTGGAACACCTCGGCATAATTCAGGCGACCATGACCAAGAACAGGTTCAAGGCCATTGTCGACAAGGTGCAGGTGACACTCTATTTTGACGAGAAGGACGTGCTTGAGCTCCAGGAGCAGGCAAGGGCCGTATATAAGGAAAGGGACCACAGGCTCGCAGGACTTACCGATGAGTCCGTTGATCTTTACTATTCATGCCTGCTTTGCCAGTCTTTCGCGCCTTCGCATGTATGCGTAATAAGCCCCGAGCGTCTCGGGCTTTGCGGCGCTTATAACTGGCTTGATACAAAAGCCGCTTTTGAAATCGACCCTACCGGCGGAAACCAGCCGATCAAGAAAGGCGAGGTGCTCGACGCAAAAGCCGGAAGGTGGGCCGGTGTCGATGAATATCTTAAGAGCAACTCGGCCGGAGCGGTCGAATCGCTCAACCTTTATACGATCATGGACAACCCCATGACATCATGCGGCTGCTTCGAGTGCATCGTCGCGATCGTACCTGAGGCAAACGGCGTCATGCTGGTACAGAGGGGCCATACAGGAATGACCCCCGCAGGCATGAAGTTCTCTACGCTTGCAGGGACTGTCGGCGGAGGCACACAGAACCCCGGTTTCATGGGAATAGGAGTAAACTTCATCACCAGCAAAAAATTCCTCTTTGCTGACGGCGGCATCAAGAGAATAGTATGGATGACGAAGAACCTCAAGGAGAGACTGGGAGATGAATTCAAGCAGAGATGCGCTGAGGAAGGCGTACCTGATTTAATAGACAAGATTGCAGACGAAACCAATGCAGAGGAATCTGAGAAATTAATGGAATTCCTCGCAAGTGTCGGACACCCGGCGCTTGAGATGGACCCGATGTTTTAATTAAGTGTCAGTGTCAGTGAAAAGTGTAAACAGAAATTATTACTTGCACTAACCACTGTCACTAATTACTATTTAAAGTATAAAAGAAGTGTCGGTGTCAGTATAGAGTGTCGACGTAGATTTAGAGCAGACACTAATCACTGTCACTAATCACTATTTAAATGGAGGATACATGAGCAATCACAAACCAATAAAAAGTGCAGGAACTTCAGCTGAAGAAATCATCGAGTGGGGTGAAGCCCATCAGATCGATACCTGCTTTGACCGCGCCAAGAAATTAAAACCCTGTCCAGTCGGAGAAACCGGCGCCTGCTGCAAGGTATGCCATATGGGCCCCTGCAGGCTCATCGGCAAGAACGCCGAGGAAGAGGCAACAGGCGTTTGCGGCGCTTCGCTGGCGACAGTGGCGGCAAGAAACTTTGTGCGTATGATCGCTGCGGGTACGGCCGCCCACTCTGATCATGCAAGGGACATGGCCAACACCCTGCTTGCTGCCGCGACCGGAGAAGTCAAGGACTTTAAGATCACGGACGTCAGAAAACTGTATAAAGTTGCCGGTATCCTCGAAATAGAATTTGAAGGCAGGCCCGTCAACGACGTGGCCAAGGACGTTGCCGAGACATTTCTGCAGGACTTCGGCAGGCAGAACGGACAGATTAATTATTGCAGAAGGGCCCCGAAGAAGACCCAGGATAGATGGAATAAATACGGGATCACTCCACGCGGTATCGACAGGGAAGTCGTCGAGGCCATGCACCGTACAAACATTGGGGTTGACCACGACGCAGATCACCTGCTGACACACGGATTGAGGACAGCCCTTGCTGACGGATGGGGCGGCTGCATGATATCCACTGATGTCACAGATATCCTGTTCGGGACCCCGAGACCTATCAAGGCAGAGGCAAGCTTCGGGATATTCAAGGAAGATGAGGTCAACCTGGTAGTCCATGGTCACGAGCCCACTCTTGCCGAGCTGATCGTGGATGTAGTCTCAACCCCGGAAATGATCGAATACGCCAAATCCAAAGGGGCCAAAGGGATCAACCTCGGCGGTATGTGCTGCACGGCCAATGAGGTGCTGATGAGACACGGCATACCTACTGCCGGAGGTTTCACTAACCAGGAACTCGGCATCATGACAGGACTGATAGACGCCCTTTCGGTTGACGTCCAGTGTATTATGCCGGCGATCACCCAGCTTTCGAAGAAATTCCATACGAAAATCATTACCACCAGCCCCAAGGCGATGATACCGGGCGCAGTGCACATTGAACATGACGAGCACCACCCGAGAGAGACCGCTGAAAAGATCGTCAGGCTCGCTATAGACAACTTCCCGAACAGGACGACAACGGGGAGCCACATAACACAGAAGTTCCCCCTGATCGGCGGATTTTCGGATGAATACATTGAGTACATGCAGGGGGGCAAATGGCGCGGCTCATACAGACCGCTTAACGACGCAATCATGGCAGGAAGGGTACGCGGTGTGGTCGGCCTTGCGGGATGTGATAACCCAAGGGTACAGTCAACCGGTCTTCATAAATTCCTTGCCGTTGAACTTATCAAAAACGACGTCCTGATCGTCTCCACCGGCTGCGGGTCGGCGGCATGCGGAAGCGCAGGTTTCCTGACTCCTGAAATGGCGCTCGAAAACGCCGGTCCCGGTCTTAGAGAAGTCTGCGAGGCGATAGGCATCCCCCCTATTCTCCATCTGGGGGCCTGCGTTGATAATTCAAGGATACTCACCATTGCAACCGCAATGGCGGCTGAAGGCGGTCTCTCTGATGAGATCGGCGGAATGCCCGCGGTCGGTATCGCGCCTGAATGGATGTCCGAAAAGGCCATCGCGATCGGCTGCTACTTTGCCGCGTCAGGCGTACCATGCATCTTCGGCGGCGAATCTCCCGTAGGGGCCAGCAAGGAGGTCACAAAGATCATGACCGAAGTCTGGATGGAAAGGTACATGGGTGCCCTTCATTTTGAGCTGGACCCTGAGAAGATCCTTGCACTGGCACTGGATTACATAGACAAGGCCAGGGAAAGACTGAAACTGAGAAAATATGAACCGGGCAAATTCGGCGCCGAAAGGGTCCTGATGGACATGGCGGCGAGAAGAGAGATTGAGAAAGGTGCGACCCCTCATGCCGGAGTAGGAGGTATTAATGAGTCTAAGAGCTGATGAAGTCCTCGGACAAATAGGCACCGTACTTACCGACTCGCAGAAGAAAAGGGGAATCCTGATCCACGCCTTTCAGAAGATACAGGCAGAGCATAATTACCTGCCTGAAGAAGAGCTGATCAGTCTTTCGAAAAACCTCGGCATCCCGATTTCCGATGTCTACAGCACGGCTACTTTTTACAAGCAGTTTTATTTCAACCCTCGCGGGAAGAAGATAGTAAGGATATGCACAGGCACCGCCTGTCACGTAAGGGGCGCTGACAAGGTGCTTCATAAAATAGAAGATGAGTTCACCATCAAAGAAGGAGAGACAACATCCGATCTTTCGATGACACTGGAAACGGTCGGGTGCATCGGATGCTGCGGCCTGGCGCCCGTCGCGACGATCAACGAGGACATCGTCGGCGAGATAGACATGAACAAGCTTGAAGTAATCGTTGACAGTATCAGGACCGGTCGTGATCTGAAGTCGGACGATGATGAATAATAATAAAGTTCCAACCGTTTCAATCGCTTGAGCCGTTTCATCGGTTGGAACGATTGGAACGGATGAAACATATGAAACGAATTTATTATATAGGGTGGAATAAATGGCAAAACTGAATAACATAAACGAACTAAAAGTACTGAGAGAGAAATTAAAAGAGGAGACCTTTCAGCCCGACAGGGTCAGAGCGAGAGTGTGCTGCGGGACAGCATGCACCGCGACCGGGGCGCACAAGGTCATAGATACCTTCGAGAAAGAGGCAGCCAAGTCAGGCGTTGATCTGGAGATAGTTAAAACTGGATGTCAGGGTATATGCCAGAAAGGCCCCGTTCTCAAGGTCGAGCCTCAGAACATTTTTTATCAGCGTACCAAGCCCAAAAACGTTCCATGGATCATGAGCTATTCAATTCTCGGCAATATGCCTTACCGCCAGGGACTGTACCGTGACAATATTTTGAGCGAACCGGTACCGGAAATGACCGATATCCCTTTTTACAAGAAGCAGAAGAGAATTGCCCTGAGAAATAACGGACTGATAGATCCATGCAATATAAACCACTTCATCGCTGTCGGGGGTTACGCGGGACTTGAAAAGGCCCTTTCTTCAATGACCCCGGATGACGTGCTGAACGAAGTCGACAAGGCCAACCTCAGGGGAAGAGGCGGCGCCGGTTTCCCCGCAGGGAAAAAATGGGCGCATACCAAAAAAGCTCCGGGCGATATCAAGTTTATAGTAGCGAATGGTGACGAAGGAGATCCCGGGGCGTTTATGGACAGGTCCATCATGGAAGGAGACCCGCACAGTCTTCTTGAGGGAATGGCAATTAATGCTTATGCGCTAAGCGCTCATTACGGGATCATCTATGTAAGACACGAATATCCTCTCGCGGTAAAAAATCTTCAGATAGCGATAAACCAGGCGGAGGAGATGGGCCTGCTCGGCAAGAACATCCTCGGCACCGGCTTTGATTTTATGGTCAGTATCAGGGAAGGCGCAGGAGCCTTCGTATGCGGTGAATCAACCGCACTTGTCGCTTCTATTGAAGGCGAAAGGGGATTCCCAAGACCCAGACCCCCCAGACTGTCTGAACCGGGCGGCGGTCCATGGGGTTATCCAAGCAATCTTAACAATATCGAAACTTTCGCGAATGTCCCTGTGATCATCGAAAAAGGCGCGGACTACTTCCTTTCTATCGGAACAAAGAATTCATCCGGGACCAAGGTCTTCGCACTTACAGGCAAGGTCAAAAATACCGGCCTAGTTGAAGTGCCTATGGGTATTACCCTGAGAGAGATCATTTATGATATAGGCGGCGGAATACTCGGAGACAAGGCATTCAAGGCAGTCCAGACAGGCGGACCGTCCGGAGGCTGTATCCCGGCCGAGCATCTTGACCTTTCCGTTGATTTCGACTCCCTCTGGAAGGTCGGTTCAATGATGGGCTCCGGCGGTATGGTTGTCATGGACGAAGATACCTGCATGGTTGACGTGGCAAAGTTCTTTCTTTCGTTCACTCAGTCCGAATCATGCGGGAAGTGCCCACCCTGCCGGATAGGCACGTACCAGATGCTTGAGATACTGAAGCGCATCACATCAGGACAGGGACAGGACGGAGACATTGAAAGACTGGAAGACCTCGGAAAGAAAATAGTGGCCGGCTCCCTCTGCGGGCTCGGCAACAGCGCACCCAACCCCGTTCTTACGACAATCAGGTACTTCAGGGAAGAGTATGAAGAACATATACATGATAAATACTGCCGTGCAAAGGTATGCAGCGGGCTCGGCATGTTCAGGATCGAAAATCCCGAGTGCATCCTCTGCGGCCTCTGCAAACAGGCCTGTGCGTTCGGCGCGGTAAGGGAGACAAGGAACAAGTTTTTCATAGACCAGGACTACTGCACCAAGTGCAAGGCCTGCTATTCCGTCTGCCCCACGAACGCGGTGAAGGTAGAGAAACAGAGAAGACAGAAAGCCGGAGTTAAGATTTAGGAATTATGTAGGGGCGAGGCATCGCGTCACCCTTCTATAAATAGAATTTCAGGAGTATAAAATGACTAAAAAAGAAACCACACAGGTAAAAATGGAAGACGTTCAGGCAAAGGCCGACGAGAAAAAATGTCCCGTGCAGAAGTCTCTCGTATTCGTCGAAGAATTCCTGGCGGGTCCGATGTGCGGAAAGTGCTTCCCCTGCTCCATGGGCAGCTATGAGGCAAGGGTGAGACTTGAAAGGATAGTCGACGGCAGCGCAGGCAGTGAGGACTTCGATAAAATCAGCACTATTGCTTCCCACATGCTGGTCGCGTCAATGTGTAAAAGGGGTAAAGACACCGCAAAATACATCACGGAAAATCTCTCTTCATCTGAAGTAGCGGAACATCTTTCTGGCCTTTGTTCAAAAAACGAATGCGTACACCATATTAAATACATTATAGTCCCGGAAAACTGCACAATGTGCGGAGACTGCCTGGACGCCTGCAAAGATAACGCCATACTCGGTGAGAAGAAAAAACCCTATATGTCCGGCTACACGCCTTTCGAGATAGTACAGAAGAGATGCACGAAATGCGGAGAATGCATGAAGGTCTGTAAGTTTGATGCGGTAAAGCTCATTTCTTCCAGAGAGATGGCGGGAGTTACATAAAATTACAAATTCATAATTACGAATTAATAATTGATTTTTATATAAGGGGGTTTCAATGTCCAAGAAAATAAATCTGACAATAGACGGCAAAAAAGTACAGGCCGCTGAAGGCATGAATCTTATAGACGCCGCTGAATCTGCAGGAATCCATATTCCCAATCTCTGCTATCTGAAGGGGATGAAAGGTATCGGCGCGTGCAGGCTCTGCCTTATCGAGGTCGAAGGCGGAAAGGCCCCTGTCGTCGGCTGTATAACAAAGGTCAAGGAAGGGATGGTAGTAAACACCGCGACCGAAAAACTG
>JBFLYJ010000118.1:0-8373 GCA_040756635.1 Nitrospirota bacterium | reverse complement strand
TGCTGACATCAGAAGTGTGTATCATATCGTGGGGAATATCTTTTGTCTTTGTACGCCCTCGTCGCATCAACTCTTGGACCAATTCCTCCTGAGCGAATACAGAGAGCAGCGCAATTACGTCAGCAAACCCCTCGTGAAAGGCCGCCTGGTCGGGGCTGGAAGGATCAAGATAGCGCTCCCGCAATGCGTCGATCAGTGCGTGAGCAGTCTCATGGACCACAACATCGTGTGACAGACAAGTATAGACCGTCTTGCCGGTGAGCCCGGGGAAATATCCAAAAACCAGGCCTTCCTGTCCCGGAGCGTAAAAGGCATTGGCATCAAGCATTCCGTGAGGGGCTATTTTGAGCTGGTGCGTCCGGAATGACCACCCCACTCGCCGCCCTAACGCGTGCTCGAATCGGGCCAGTGT
Source organism: Nitrospirota bacterium (assembly GCA_040756635.1). Lineage (GTDB taxonomy): Bacteria > Nitrospirota > Thermodesulfovibrionia > UBA6902 > UBA6902 > UBA6902. The sequence continues at coordinate 7,961 of JBFLYJ010000118.1, read as the reverse complement.
CTTCATGACCAATGCGTAAACGTTCTGAGCATGAAAACGGTAGTCATTGACTATTTTCTGATGTCCCTCTCTCCAGGCTGGAGGCTCATCCTCAAACCTCAAAGGCAGCGCATGGGACCCATGAAACATCTGTTCTGTCGTGTCATAGTCCACGACTTGAACCCGGTATCCGATTGGCCCGGGATCGAGAACCTCTTTAGGTACTTTAATCCGGGACATGAGGATTCGGCCATTCGCTTCCCTGACGCTAGGATCCTGAGCGATCACTGAAAGGGTCCGTGTAACTGACCTCGCATTTTCACCTTTCGCCATTGCTTCCTCCGTTTATATACAAGTAATTTCTTAATCCGTTAGTAACGGCCTCTGTGCTGAAAGAACACTGAGGATCACCGAAATGAAGATCTGAAAAAATTAATCTCTTTGCCATGTCCCTTTACCTCCAGGCTGAATTTGATATGAATTATATCAAACTATATTTATTTTGCAAGAAAAAATTGCGATAAAAAATCTTCAATATAGGAAGCTCTTATATCTCCCCGACAGAACCGGAGAAGCTTATTGTTTCTTCAAAAAATCGGGGGATTGCAGCCTGTCAATTGGGCCTAGATTCACCGATTCTGGAAACAAGGGAAATCCTCGACCTTGATCTGGGAATAATCGATCCAAGAAAAGCTGCAGAGATTATATCAGTGACCTTTCTCCATAGCATACTCAAAGGTCTCCATAAGAGCCCGAGAATCATACAGACTATTTCATCTCATAATCATGCAAGTATTGTAAACGCTCCTGATATTTCCTGCCTTATTATTCCAGATGGCTGTGTAGGTGTGCCTACCCTTGCAGCAATAGAGCAGGGAATACCTGTGATTGCTGTACGTGAAAACAAAAACCGTATGCGGAACAGATTAGAAGATCTGCCGTTTGATTCGAATAAACTTTTTATCGTAGATAATTATTTAGAAGCTGTTGGGGTAATGAATGTTTTGAAGTCTGGAGTAGCTATTGAATTTGTTCGGAGGCCTCTTTGTTTCACAAATATCGGAGAAAGCCATAATGAAAAAGAGAATAAATTATGGATCCCCATAAACGATGGAATGAGGTTTTTTTATAAAGGAAACAAAAAAAGAATGAAAGCTTAACGTTTAAATAACAAAACATTTCACAGAAGATAATGTATAACAAAATCAAGCAGATTCGCGTCTTGCAGTTTAGCGCTTCATGTCACAACGATCTTACAGAAAATTATACCTAAACTTTAAGACACGACAATCATCTCTCTTAATCACAATCCCTTCTTCAATAAAAACGTGAAGAGTTCCGACTTTTATAAATTAGTTATCCATTACCTGCCCTGCTATATATACTTGAGAAGTTTCGCCAGTACTTTCAGAGTTACCTCGCCTAATTCCTCCACGTTGCCTTTAAAAGACGCGAGCTTTTTGTTCTGTGACTCAGCACTTCTCACAATATCAATAAGTTTTTTAAAACGTTCCTTGTCGACCTTCTTTGGTAACAGTTTACCAACATCATCTATTGTAAGCGGCGTCAGCTTTGCCAGTTCACCGGCAAGCTGCTCATTTGTCAGGTTTGCCTCAAATGTGAAATCGTACCCCATTACTTGTCCCCTCCTTTATTAGTGATTTTAGCGAATTCCTCTTTTGCCTTTTCTATTTTTTCAAGAAATTGAGAAATTCCGACATCGGTCTTTTCAGCAGACTTGAGCGCCACGGCAGCATCGTCACTCAATTTAACTGCGGTGTCTATAATCTTCTTCTGTGTTTCCAGTGCACCGACTTTTTGCAAAACTTCATCCCGCTGTTCAACAAGATTGACAACCGATGAAAGATATCCTTTAATAGCCATAGTGCTCCGCTGTAGGTCGGCATAGCTTTCGCGCAATTGGTCAAGAACATATGCTTCTTGTTCATTAAGCGGATCTATAAGTGATTTCCGCTGCTTGTTGATCTGTCTCTGTGCCGCCTGGGAAAAATCAAGCAGGACCATCCCCAATTTTGCTTTTTCACTTGAGGCCAGTTTCTCTATGGCCTCATTTACAGCTTTCTTCACATCCTCATCCGTTATCCCGCTGATTTTTACTTCTTTCGCCCAGTCACGACTGGCAAGCTTGTAAGCAACATCAAGGTCCTCCCTAAATTGCTTACTACTAGGCCCTGTCCCCTCAACTACGTTGGCAAGGAACTGCGGAATCCATCTCTCTTCCATGAAGATCTCCACGTCAGAGCGCATCTTGTCATAATACAGGTGAACAAATTTCTCATGCGAAACCTGCATCTCGGCAATCTGACTGTCGACTATTTCAGTTAGTTCGACCGTTTGCCTCGGTGCAGATGCACATCCAATAGTAACAATTAATAAACCAATGAGAACAACCCGAAGTGCCAACCCCATAGTTTTCCCTCCTTGTTTAATTATGAAATCCAAAGATATCCATACTATGAAGAGAGGCGAAGAACCCTTCAGCCGTCCCTAATGTGAAATTATATACTTCGCTGAAATCGTTTGTACAGATAAAAATGAATGTGGTAAGAGAGACAGCTTATAAACTCGTAAGGGATTGACGAGGTTGAAGATTTTGACTTAATAAATCGGTCCGTACTGGTCCGGCCTTCGGGCCTTTATCAGATCATTATACGCATTCAATGACTTGTCCCTCGCCATTGCCGGATCAATGTCAACGACCATAAGGGCCTCCTGATCATCCGGGGCCCTCACGAGTATTTCCCCGCGTGGAGAGACAACCTCGCTTTTGCCTATGAAGGTGAGCGAGTGGTCTTTCTTTCTGTGTTCCGTGCCGATGCGGTTGGCGGTGACCGCGAACACCCTGTTTTCAAGGCATCTGACCGGCATCGAGTCAGGGCAGAATGGAAGGACAAGGTTTGCGGGATGCGCGACTATTTCAGCGCCCATAAGGGCTAGGCTCCTCATGGATTCGGGGAAGAACCAGTCAAAGCATATCTTTATTCCGATGCGTCCTATCTCCGTGTCCCACACCCTGAACCCGGTATCCCCGGGAGCAAAATAGAGCGTCTCTTCAAAGAACAGATGCGTCTTGCGGTAGAGTCCGACAAACCCCTCCGGCCCGGTAAGGACCGCTGAATTATAAAATGTATCACCGGCCCTCTCAGGAAGACCGGCAACAATATAAATATTCCTCTCACGCGATAACTGCAGCAGTGCCTGTGTTGTATCACCCTTTGGGACCGGCTCTGAAAGTTCATCGACCTCTTCTTTGGAGATGAACTGGTAACCGGTCGCAAAAAACTCCGGGAGCACAATGAGCTTAGCATCCGCGCCGCGGATTGCGGTCACCGCCTTTTCCATATTTTTGTCTTTCTCTCCGAACACCGGACAGAACTGATAGAAGCCCGCTTTCATGGGATTTAAAATAACATCTATCAGACGGGATTGTCCACGCAGGGGCGCATAAATGAGGAGATCGGTATCTTTAATCTTTCTTTAATCATGCCCTGTTAAGATGATTTCAAGGATCAGGGAAGAGAATCCTTAAAATCGAACGAACCTTAATAAGGAGGAAACCATGAAACAGAAACTAATAATAATGCTGCTTGGGCTCGTCATTTTGTCATTCGCAGGACCTGCAGCGGCCCAATACGCGGGAGATCCGGGAACCCAGACAAGCATTAACGGCAAGCTCTACGGAATTGTCGAAAGCATGCCTGCACAAGGGTACGCGGGAGAGTGGGTAATAAGCGGCAGGAAGGTACTTGCCGGCAGGGACACTTATATTAAAGAAAAGCGCGGCAAAGCGGCCGTTGGCGCTTATGTTGAAGTGAAGGGCCAGCAAACCGGCGATGTATTCACCGCCTACAAAATAGAAGTGGAGGGCAGCAGTGATACAGTGCAAAATCCGTATCCGGGTAAATTTTACGGCACGGTCGAAAACATGCCCGATACCGGCCGGGAAGGTATATGGGTCATCAACGGCAGGGACGTTCTCGTTACACTGAATACCCTGATCGAAGAGGAATACGGCAAGGCAGCTCCCGGCGCGTACGTTGAAGTAAAGGGTGATTACTCAGGCAAAACCTTTACCGCTTACAAGATCGAGGTGAAGGGGCAGAAAAGATTGCAGGAAGCTTCTCCATCGTCGGAAAAGACATATCCTTCCAAACCCCGTGATTATTTTCCGCAACAGGAAAGGGTCTTCAACAGCAGACTGGAGGGAGTTATCGAAGGCATGCCCAAGGCAGGATACGAGGGCATCTGGATAATCCAGGGCAGAAATATAGAAGTGACAACAAAAACAATTATCAATGAGACCGGCGGCAGGGCCGCTGTCGGCGCCTTTGCAAAGGTAAAAGGCGTCAGAAGCGGAGAAACAATTTCCGCCATCGAGATCGACATTGAAATGAAAAGATAACAGGAAGTGTTTAGTGCACTGCCGGTCATAGCAGTAATGAAGGAGGACTCATGAAGAACGAGAACATTGGTAACTTGCATGAACAAAAAACGGACGTATTTATCCGCATCTGCCATCTAGGGATGATCCTGTTCGGGGTCACGGCATGGCTTACAGGCGACGCGGCGGATGATTACAAGAACATAACACATGTCTGGTTTACCAGACACGGATGGGTCGGGATGGGGCTTGCCTCGTCTTTTCTGCTGTACATTTTATACTGCACATTCGGGCCGGTAAAAAGCCGCTTCTCAAGCTGGGTGCCATTCACGAAAGAGAGGTTGTTGAAGGTCATGGAAGATTTAAAAGGGCTCTTGAGATTCAGGCTCCCGGAGCGGGCAAGTCATGAGGGGTTTGCGGGACTCGTACAGTTGTTCGGGATACTCGTGTTTACAGGGATGGCCGTCACCGGGGCGCTCATGTTTTTCCTGCTCGAACCCGGCGGCAGGGCTGTGGGACTTGTGCATGACATAAAAGAAGTACATGAGGCAGGTGAAATCCTGATACCTGTATATCTGTCGTTACACGTAGGCGCGGTACTGCTGCACTCAATCACTGGCCGGCCGGTATGGCGGAGGATCTTCTTTTTTAAGGAAAAAGCATCCGTCATTGATTTGAAGATAAAAAGAGGTTTTAATGAAAGCGCAGCAGAATAAAGAGATCGCAGCAGCCTTGCCTGCGCATCAGCTGTCCTCTTTGACGGCAGACGCCGGAACCGTATCCGGGAAGCACTCTGTGTTACGCAGGGATATACAGCCCTTTTTCCTCTGGCTTGCGTGGCTGGTCGCACTCACGCTAATAATCGATTACCTCCTGCATTACACGCATGCCTTGTGGATTGAACGCTATCTGGGGATCTTCGGGACATGCCTGATCATCCTTTCATTTGGGTACTCTCTAAGGAAGAAGAAGATCATCAAATTCGGAAAGATAAAAACTTTTCTGAGGGCACATGAGTACCTGTCATGGAGCGGCTCACTGATGGTCCTTGCTCACGGCGGTGTCCATTTCAACGGGATACTGCCCTGGGCGGCCGCTGCCGCGATGTTTGTCGCGGTAATAAGCGGTCTAGTCGGGAAATATCTGCTCAAGCGGTCAACTGACACGCTGGGCAGGAGGAAAGACGCTTTAGCTGAAGCCGGGCTGTCATCTGAAGAAATTGAAAAGAAGATCTTCTGGGACGCTCTCGCGGTCGATTCGATGAAAAAATGGAAGTCACTGCATAAACCCATAACAATACTGTTTGCCGCTTCCGCCGTCCTGCATATTCTCATAATATTTTTGTTCTGGAGGTGGAACTGATGATAAAGACAGCCGCCATAGTAATAACTTCGATCATTGCCGTATTACTGATATACCTGTTCCCGAAGCAGACAATCAATCCCGGCGACCTCATCGAAGGACATCAGGAACTCGAAAACAACTGTATGAAATGTCATACCGTATTTCTGGGCACACCGGGGGAAAAATGCGTTGTATGCCACAAGCCTGCCGATATCGGGAGGATAACGACGGCGGGTGTCCCCATTGAAACAATTTCCGGTCGGCAGAAGGCCGCTTTTCATCACCTGTTTTCAGCAGACACCTGCCTCACCTGCCACCCGGACCATAAGGGTAGGGACGCGGCCAAAACTGACCGCCGCTTTTCTCATGAACTGCTTAAGGGCGTAGATATGAAAAAGTGTTCAACCTGCCATAAAGGGCCGGACGATAATATACATCAGAAGAACCGGCAGGAATGCAGCCAGTGCCATACTGATGAAAAGTGGCGTCCCGCGATCTTCGATCATGCACGTTATTTCCGTTTTGATAAGGAGCACGGTGCGGACTGCGCCTCATGCCACCCAAACAATAATTACAGGGAATACACCTGTTACGGCTGTCATGAGCATTCACCCGAAAAAATCCGGCAGGAACATGAAAAGGTAAAAATATACAGCTATCAGCACTGCACTATATGCCACCTGAGCGGTGACAAAGAAGAGACAAAGGGCCTGCTGCAATCTATCAAGGACAGGCATGCATCCGCGAATACTATAAAAAGCGGGGCATCACTGCAGCCCGGCAGTAACAGCCCGGCCTATAATGAGTCGCTGAAGGGAATAAGTATCAGCAATTGCATATCATGTCACCGCAGCCCATTTGATAAGCTGCACCAGGCAGGGAACAGGAACTGCAGTGAATGTCATTCTACAGACCGCTGGCGTCCGGCGGCAGTTGACCATGCGCGGTACTTTCGTTTTGACAAAGACCATTTAGTGCCATGCGCGACCTGCCACACAAATAATAATTATAAGGAATACACCTGCTACGGCTGTCATGAGCATTCACCGGATAAAATCCGGCAAGACCATGAAAAGGTGAAAATATACAGCTATCAGAACTGTACCTTGTGCCATCTGAGCGGTGACAAAGAAGAGACAAAGGGCATATTGCAGTCCATCAAGGACAGGCATGCCACCGGAAATAATATTACCGGCGGCGCATACCTGGAAACGGACAATCGCAGACATGGCGGTGCCGGCGCGTTCAGGGGGCGAAGCATAAGCGATTGTGTCTCCTGCCACAGGGGCCCGTTTGACAATATGCACGGGACAGCGACCCTGGACTGCAGCCAGTGTCATACAACCGACCGCTGGCGTCCCGCGTCACTTGACCACACTCGCTTCTTTCGTTTTGACGGCAATCACAGGGCCGACTGTCTGATATGTCATCAGGACTATAATTACCGGGAATACACCTGCTACGGATGTCATGAACATTCTCCCGGGAAAATACGGAAGGAGCACCTGGAAGAAGGGATCGGCAACTATCAGGACTGCGCTGCCTGTCATCCGAGCGGGAATGAACATGATATAAGACGCGTAAGAGAACCCCGCGATTTGAACAATGGTTTTAGCGGGGAGTATCGCGGAAATGAAGTCCCATACAGGACCCCGGAATACCGTTCCGACAGGTACGGTGACGGTCAGAGAAGTCACGGCAGAAAACACAAAGAGGAGGACGACGACGATGACGACTGATGCCAGCATAAAGTTATCAAGAGGCAGTATGATGAGAAATATAAAAACAATCATTACTTTTTTTGTTGTAATGTCGTGCCTTGCTTTCATCGAGGCTGAAGGGGCTGACTGGCGTCTTTACGCTGAAGTTTCGGAAGATGATATGCAGCTCTATTTTGATCTGGACAGCATAACGCATCTCCCGAAGAATAATGTCCAGGTCCGGATTAAAGAGATTTATCTTGACGCTTATGGCAGAAATGAGATTATCAATTCGAGGGAAGAAGCCGGGCTGACCACCGCGGGATTCATAAATCTCGAATATGCTGTAGAGCAATGGGAACTCGATTGCAGCAGGAAAAAGCATAAGCTGATTTCGATTTCATACTACGACAATAAAGATACCGCGCTGGATTCATACGATACAGCGCATCCCGGATGGTATGAAATCGTCCCGCAATCGGCCAATTACAGGCTTTATGAGATCGCATGCCTGCATCGGAAGCATTACATGCGGT
>JBFLYJ010000117.1:0-8400 GCA_040756635.1 Nitrospirota bacterium | reverse complement strand
CTTCTTCGTTCTCAGCATACCGCTCAAACACGGCGTCCCCCATCTCGCCCTCCTGGCCTTTATCGGCGGCTTCTCCGCGGCGACCGCCATGGTCATCGTCGAATCCCTGGCGCTGAGCACAATGGTGATGAACAGCTTTGTGATGCCAGCGCTCTGGCGGATGAACGCGATGAAGGGTTTTTACGTGATGATCCTCAATACAAGAAGGATCATTATCATCGGCCTGATCTTTCTCGGATATCTCTTTTCGATTTCGATCGGCCATTTCTACAGTCTTGTCGACATCGGACTGAAGTCGTTTGAGGCGGTCACGATATTCGCGCCCCCGCTGCTGTTCGGGCTTTACTGGAAAGGCGGGAACAAGAAAGGAGCGATAGCCGGGATCATCGCGGGATTCAGCATATGGATGTACACGCTTATGATCCCTGCGCTAATGAGGGCAGGCATTATCGAAAAGGAAGGTTTCTGGGGCAAGGTCTTCAGTTCGACTTTTCTCAACCCCACTGCCTTGTTCGGCCTTGAAGGGCTTGACCGCTGGAGCCACTCCCTGTTCTGGGGGCTTCTGTTCAACATCGTGCTTTATGTGGGCATCTCAATCTTTACCACCCAGGACGCGGAGGAGGAAAGACAGGCCTTCAAAGTCGTTGAATCCTATTCTTCGAGGATGCTCCCAGCGCGCGGTATTTACAGCATTGAACAGATAGAGGACATACTGGGACATTACACGGGAAAGAGGGAGGCAGGAGAGTTCATCGGGAATTTCCTTTCTCAAAACAATATAAGCCGGGAACATGTTTCACAAAACGACCTGATCAGGATAAGATACGAGGCTGAAAAAATTCTGTCAGGCGCGCTCGGTTCACCGATTGCCGCCGTTATATTTGAGGACAAATTTACTCTCACCGACCAGGAAAGGGGAGAACTGTCCAGCTCCATAAAACAGATAACCGACACGTTGAGGCTTTCAAGGCAGGAACTCGCCGACGCGAACAGGGACCTGGCTTACCTGAAGGAGTTCAGCGAAAACATAATCGAAAGCGCCCCGGTCGGTATAGTAACGGTCGATTCTTCATTCAGGGTCAAGTACTGGAACAGGGAGATGGAAGCCACAACAGGAATAAAAAAATCATCGGCCTTCAACATGTCCGTTCTGCATCTTCTGCCGTGGATGGACAGCGGACTGTTTGCCAAGAGCTCGCACGGTGAAATAATATTGCAGACCCCCGCCATGCAGTCTTTCAAGATCAATATCAGCCCGCTGAAAGACCCATCAGGCGGATTCGTCGTCATCATCGAGGACATCACTGAAAAGAAAAAGATGGAGGAACAGCTCCTGCACTCTTCAAAACTCGCCAGTATAGGCAGACTGACCGCTGGCATATCTCATGAGATAGGGAATCCCCTCGCGTCGATTTCCTCCCTTGTCCAGGAACTGAGGGCGCAGAAACTCGATTCGGAAGAAGAAAAGCAGTTCACCGAGACCTCGCTCAAGACCATCAACAGCCATATCGAACGAATCGTCAACATCGTCAGGAGCCTCGGTGATTTCGCGAGGATATCCTCTTCGGAAAAGACCGTCACCGCCGTCTCCGACATCCTTAACAGGACCATAAACCTGATAAGTTACGACAAGAGGTTCAAGAGCATCAACATGCATCTTGACGTAGATGATATCCCACCTTTCAAATTGAATCCGGACCAGATGCAGCAGCTGTTCTTCAACCTCATTCTCAATGCCCTCGACGCGATGCCGGAGGGGGGGGCACTTACGATATCGATGAAGCAGTCGGGCAAATTTGTGGAGATAATTTTCAAAGACACGGGGACGGGTATCGAAGAGTCTGTTCTGGACAGGATATTCGACCCTTTCTATACTACCAAGACCCCGGGTAAAGGCACGGGACTGGGGCTGAGTATCTGCTATGGTATAATCAAAGACCACAACGGCACGATAAACGTGAAAAGCAGAAAAGGGGAAGGAACGGCATTCATAATAAGGCTTCCCAGAGAACAGAATGGATAAAAAACTCCTTATAGTGGAAGATGAAGAGACCCTGTGCGAGTCCCTTAAGAGGGTGCTCTCAAAGGAAGGGTATGTAGTCGACACCGTCAACAACGCCGAATCAGCCCTGTCCATGCAGCAGGAGAGGACGTATGACCTTATCGTCACGGACATCATTCTGCCGGGTATGACAGGGATAGAGCTGATCAGAAAGATCAAGGAGGACAATCCCGAACAGATAGTGGTGGTGATGACTGCCTACGCCTCGCTCGAAACCGCTGTCGAGGCGCTCCGCGCCGGCTCTTACGATTACATCGTAAAGCCGGTCATGCACGAAGAAATAAAACAGATAGTCAAAAACGCGATCAGCCAGAAGGTGCTTCAGAAGGAAAACTTCCTGCTCAAGTGCCAGCTTGAAAACAGATACGATATCGGGACGATATCACTCTATAAAAGCCCGGCAATGCGTGCGCTCATAGAAGAAATAAAAGGCATAGCGGAAAGCGAGACCAATCTCCTTGTGCTGGGCGACACAGGCACTGAAAAGGAACTCTGCGCGAAACTGCTGCACAGTATAAGAAAAACGCAGAAGCCTTTCATCCCTATCCAGTGCAATACCTCGGACACCAATTCATTAAGGCAGGCCTTTGAGGCCGCGGACGGAGGTATCATTTTCCTTGATGACATACTCTGTCTGAATTCAGATCTCCAGGCCATGCTGCTGACCCTTCTGAAAGACTGGAACATGAGGATCATCGCGGCCGCTGACCGGGGCGTTGAATCAGCGGCAGAGAAAGGCGCGTTCAGCAGAGAACTCCTTCAGACAATATCGGGTGTTAAGATACGGATCCCTTCTCTCATAGAGAGGAAAGAGGACATCAGCCCGCTCGCAAATTATTTTGCCCAGAAATACGCGGAAGAATTCTGCAGTGCCGTAAAGTCACTGGACGACAGAGCCCAGGAACTCCTGAATAATTACGACTGGCCCGGAAACGTCAGGGAGCTTCAGAACGTGATCGAGCGGGCCGTGCTGATATGCAGAGGGGACACGATTAAACCTAAGCATCTGCCTTTAAAGTAATTTTCACTCACTCCCGGAACTGCTCTTTCAGTCTCCTGAACCTCGGTTCATAAATAAGGTCATACAGCTCTGCCTTGTCCGGAAACAGTTCCGATATCCTTTCCCGGAGTTTCTGCTTTTCTATCTCGATGTCAATCATATGCCAGTCACTCGCAACTATCAGAGAAGCTATCCGGTCGGCCATCGCTTTTATCTCCCTGACCTTTCTGTCTTCAGACATCCGCGCCAGAAGCGCCTCATCCGTCATCCGCTCATGCTTAAAGTTAACGGTCTTTCCGCAAACACAGGTTACGCGCCTGTCAAATTCAAACAGGGTGACATCATACTCCCTGCCGCAATATGGGCATTTGATCGCCATTTGATAGAATTATAACCGGCATTACGACTTCGCCGGCCTCTTCTTCTTCCTCCTGTCAAGAACCTCCGCGAGGACGGGCAGAAGGAAAGCCCCGCCCGGCAGGAGAAAAACTATCAGCATCGGCACATAGAGAGACATGCGCTTTAAGTGCACTTTGATCTGCTTCTTTTCCGCACGGGTCCATTTTATCCCTGTATTCCTGCGTTTCATCAGGAGCCGCATAAAGTCTTCAATAAGAACGGCCTCCCTCAGGAGTACCTCTTTGTGACGTGATATCATTTTCTTAAGTATGTAGCCGATCATATCTAACTACTTTACACTGCAGTTGCATTAAATTGTTGATACCAGGCGAACTGCCTTGCCTGGAATATGCAACGTTAAGGTTAATGCCTTATCACCTTTTTTCAACAAGCTGACGGCAGGCATGATACAGTATTTGAGCGGATTTTTTTGCCGGTAGTGAAGACAGGAGGTCTGAACAGGCAAAAGCCTCGGAGTACCGCAGGATGCGGGACGAGAATGAGACGAAAATACTGTATCATGCCTGCTTTGGATAATTATGCATCCACTAAGGTATTACCATAAATACTTATTAAGCACGCATGTCCACTTTAAATATTTACCGGACACGTATGTTGTAGTATATTAAATTACCATGATACTGGAAGAGGTAATAGGCTTTTTAAGGAACACCCCCCCGTTTCAGTTCCTCGATGAACCGGCGCTGAAGAACGTCGCGCTCGGCCTTTCGATGGACTTCTATCCGAAAGAGACCGTAATCCTGAAACAGGACGGGCCGCCGAGCAACGCGGTAAGGATCATAAAAAAGGGCAGTGTGAAAATTTCGATGACAACGGAGAGCGGGATGGACTCGGTCATTGATTTCAGGGGGGAAGGCGACAGCTTCGGTTTTGTGTCACTGGTAGCCGGGGACAGGCAGAAAACCACGGTCGTGGCCGCCGATGACACGATCTGTTACGTACTCGGCAGGGAGAAAGTACTGAAGCTTATCGAAACCACCCCTGCCGTCGCCGAATATTTCATGTCCCACCTGAAAAGATACGTCGACCGGACCTTCGAACAGATGAATGGCAGGGGAATAGCCTACAGCGGGACCGACCGCCTCTTATTCACGACCCGCGCGGGTGATATCTCAAGAGAGGTGGTCACCGTGCCCGAAGACACCTCGATACAGGAAGCGGCGCAGATAATGGCAAAACATAAAATAAGCTCCATAGTCATTCTGAACAGGAACAGCCTGCCGGCCGGGATCATTACCGACAGGGACCTGAGGGAAAAGGTCGTCGCGAGAAACTATAACGTGACCGAACCGGTCAGGAAAATCATGACCATTTCCCTCATCAGGGTCGACGCGAACGATTCCTGTTTTGACGCGGTGCTGAAGATGATCAAATACAAGATACATCATATGCTTGTGATAAAAGACGGTGAACTGAGCGGCATCATGACCAATCACGACCTCATGCTCCTTCACGGGACATCTCCCCTGTCTTTCGTTCATGACATTGAGAAGCAGCAGACCGTGGAAGGGCTTATTCCCGTTGCGGGCAAGATCAACAACATCACGGGACTGCTCCTTCAGGAAGGGGCGAGGGCTGGCAGCATTATCAGGATCATCACGGAGATAAACGACCGGCTGGTAAAAAAGGTCCTCGAGATCGCGGAGAAGAAATTCGGACAGCCGCCTCTGCCCTACTGCTGGGTCGTGTTCGGCAGTGAGGGGCGGAAGGAACAGACATTCAAGACAGACCAGGACAATGCAATCATATACGCGGACCCGCCTTCGGAGGAAGAGAAAGCTGAAGCGGAAAGATACTTTGACGCGTTTACGGTATTTGTGAGGGACTGCCTTATAAAGACCGGCTTTCCGCCATGCAGCGCCGATTATATGGCCAGCAACCCCGAGTGGCGCCGGACGTTAAAGTCATGGAAGAATTATTTCCAGGGCTGGATAACGGAACCAACCCCGGACGCGGTGCTCAAGTCCCTCATATTTTTTGATGCCCGGCCTGTTCACGGGAAATTCAGCCTGCATGACGAGCTCAGTAATTTCTATTTGTCCCTGGTAAAGAAAAATGAAATCTTCCTCGGCCACATGGCGAACATGATCATAAGAAACACCCCGCCTGTAGGCTTCCTCAAATCTTTCGTGGTCGAAAAAAGCGGAGAACATAAAGACGAATTCGATTTGAAGGTAAGGGGGATAACCCCGCTGAATGATATTATCAGACTGTTTGCGCTTGAAAACGGCATCAGGGCGACCACCACGCTCGAAAGGATACGCGCATTAAAGGACAGAAATTCGACAGTCAGGGAGTATTATCAGGAGATAGAGCATACGTTTGAGTTTATTATGATGCTCAGGATACATTCACAGTTCGAGCAGATAAAAGAGGGCCGTACACCGGGGAACTTCATTAATCCTGACAAACTGAGCAACCTTGAAAGAAAGACGATAAGAGAAATATTCCACCTGATATCGAAATTACAGAATACGGTCATTGAGAAGTACAGGCCTTTGATTGTATGATTAACACACATAACGGTATGAACTGTTCAAACCGTTCAAACTGTTCAAACGGTAAAACATAAATGGCAGAAAGCATGCTTATAGTAGAAGATGAAGAGACCCTGAGGGAATCGCTGAAAAGGGTGCTCCTGCGGGACGGCTACACGGTCGACACGGTCAACAGCGCCGAGTCCGCGCTCAGGAGTATTGAAGACGGCACATATGATCTGATTATTACGGACATAATACTTCCGGGTATTGACGGTATCGAGCTTGTGCGCAGGGTAAGAGAAAAGACCCCGGACCAGGCGGTCATCGTTATCACCGCATATGCATCACTTGAGACTGCGGTGGGCGCGCTGCGGGCAGGCGCGTATGACTATGTCGTAAAACCCATAATACACGAAGAGATAAAGAGGACCGTAAGGAACGCCTTGAAGGAAAAGGCGCTGAGGTCGGAAAACCTCATCCTTAAAAAGCAGATCGAGCAGAGATATGACTTCGAGAAGATCAGGGGGGAGAGCAAAATCATAATGTACCTCATCGAGGAGATCAAGAAGATTGCGGACTCAAAGAGCAACATACTGATTCTCGGGGAGACAGGAACTGGCAAGGAACTTTTCGCAAGGGCAGTCCATTACAACAGCTCAAGGCGGGACAAACCCTTCGTCCCTATCAACTGCAGCGCCATACCCGAAAACCTTCTCGAGTCCGAATTGTTCGGATATATCAAGGGGGCCTTCACCGGGGCCGTGAACACCAAGAGAGGCCTTTTTGAGGAAGCTGACGGAGGGAGCATCTTTCTGGATGAAATCGCCGATATGAGCATGTCGCTGCAGGCAAAACTGCTGCGTGTTATTGATGACCTTGAGATAAGACCGCTCGGCGGGGTGCAGAGCAGAAAGATCGACGTCAGGTTCATTACCGCGACAAACAGGGACATTGCGAAAGCCGTAAAGGAAGCAAAATTCAGGGAAGACCTGTTTTACAGAATCAACGTGGTCACTCTAAAACTGCCCGCGCTCAGGGAACGGAAAGAGGACATACTCGTGCTTGCCATGCATTTTCTGGGCAAATATTCGAACGAAATCGGCAAGCATGTGACATCCATAGATAATATGGCGCAGACGCTTCTGGTCAATTATTCCTGGCCCGGCAATGTCCGGGAACTGCAGAACATTATCGAAAGGGCGGTACTCCTGACCGACCGGGACATGATATTACCGGAACATCTGCCGGAAACACTTCAGGCGTCTGACTACTTCCCCTGCGAAGCCCTTGACAGGGCCCTCTCGATCGAAAATTATACTAAAGAGTTTATCCTCCGTTACCAGTCTACTCACGGTGAAAACGAGCTGGCGGACATGCTTGGAATTACAAGAAAATCCCTCTGGGAAAAACGAAAGAGATGGGGCCTGGTCAGGGGCAGATAATGTTACATATATTCACATCCCCTTAAAGCCTCAATTACGAAAAGTAACTCCCCTCAACCTCCCATTATTAAATGGCTTTCTCCTGATATGTATATCCGGCGTCACTTAAAGTAACCCCAGCCGCCAGACAGTCTCCGCAAACAGATGGCAATCACTACGATTTACCAGCATTATTGCCTTACTTTTCAAATAGTTAGATAAACCGGCAGTCTCCAGGCATGTGCTTTGCTGTACATGAGACATCAATAAATTATCTGACCCCCAAAAAAAGAAAGTCATACTGATGACTGTAAAAGAAGTAAAAGATTTTCTCAGCAATATCCAGCCGTTTCAGGAGTTGGATGATACCACTCTGGGCAATATTGCGAGCGGCGTCATTGTCGAATTTTATCCTAAAGACACCCTTATACTTCAGCAGGACGGTCCGCCGAGTGATTTTCTGCGCATTATCAAAAAAGGGGGTGTAAAGGTATTTATAAGTCATAACGCGGATGAGGAAGTCGTGATAGATTACAGAAGCGAGGGTGATGCCTTCGGACTGCTCTCCCTCCTGGGTGGAGACAAATCGCGTGCCAATGTCAAAGCCGTAGAGGACACAATCTGCTACCTGGTGACCAAAGAAACCATTCAGGGACTTCTTGACAGCTACGCGGCCTTTTCAGAGTACTTCCTCAAATCCTTTCTCAATAAATACATAGATAAGACCTTCAGCGAAATGCACAGTAAAAGCATGCTGTACGGCGGCGGCGACAGGCTCCTCTTTACGGCTTCCGTCGGAGACATAGGCACGAAGAACGTGACGACCGCGCCCCAGGAGATATCAATCCGGAACGCTGCAGCCATAATGTCGCAGCAGGGTATAAGTTCGCTCGTCCTTGTTGACCGTAAAGGTCTGCCTGCCGGTATCGTAACTGACCGGGACCTAAGAGACAAGGTTGTTTCCAAAGACATGAGTACCGGCGAACCCATACGAAGCATTATGAGCGGCCCTCTGAT
>JBFLYJ010000116.1:0-8405 GCA_040756635.1 Nitrospirota bacterium | reverse complement strand
AGGGAAGATATATCTGTCACCCTCCAGGTCAATAGCCCGCAGGGTTTATCCCATGGAACGTGATCTGAGGTTTGTCTGGGAAGAGCAGCTCACACAGAAGATGGATGACAACGCGCAGAAAGTCCAGGATGATTTGCACAGGGCGCTTATTGAATGGACCAGGGCCAAAGGAGAGGGAGAGGACTACTCTGAAAGCGCTCACATCATGAGGTTTAATCCTCCGGGCCACTGGTACGAAATTCCGAACCTTTTGAAAAACGGCGTACTCGCAAGGATGATTAGAGAAAACCCGTCCCTCAGGTACCTGCTTTGCCACAATATCGACACCCTGGGGGCCTGCGTAGAACCTTCACTGCTTGGGATGCATATCGCCGGCGGTTCCTGTCTGACGTTTGAAGTGACACCGAGGAGGATAGAAGACGCAGGAGGCGGGCTGGCGATAATCAACGGTCATATGCGGCTTATCGAAGGGCTGGCCCTGCCCCGGGAAGAGGATGAATATAAATTGGGCTATTACAATACTCTTACCAACTGGATAACCGTGGATGTCCTGCTCGATTTCTTCGGTCTCAGCCGTGAACTGCTTATTGAAGCTGAAGGGGATGCCGGAAAGCAGAGAGATATACTCGATGCCATTCGTAATATTGAAAAAAGAATGCCCACATATGTAACAATCAAGAACGTTAAGCATGTCTGGGGCAGCGGGCAGGAGGATGTTTATCCGGCAGCGCAGTTTGAGAAATTATGGGGTGATATGTCAAGCTTAAAGGACATAAGAATCAATTATGTGTCTGTACCCCGTTATCGCGGACTTCAGTTAAAAGAAGCTTCCTTGCTTGATATATGGTTGAATGACGGATCCTTTGAGTACGTTAAAAGCAGGTGTGCATTTTAATCGACCGTAACGCGTCAGGTATGATCGCAAATTCATAGAAACAAATGTACGAAGTTTCGATATTGGACGTTAATTGAATTATTATTTTAATATCCGGGGGGCAATTCATGAGCAATAAAAAGATCGCCGCATTGATAAGAGGGGAAGACAGAAAAGAAAATATCAAAAAATGCCTCTCTCTTATCAGAGAGGACCTGGAACCCTTACGCACCGCAAAAAACATTCTTGTCAAACCCAATCTCGTTGCGCTTAAACCCGACTTCGCCAACACGCATGTTGAAGCCATTGAAGCGGTCATAGAGTTTATAAGGACCATAGTTCCTGATACCCCGATCACTGTAGGCGAAAGCTCCGCCACCGCCTTTTACAGAGGTCTTCCGACGACAAAGGTATTCGAAGATTACGATTATTACAGGCTTGAGAAAAAATACAATAAAGTATCTTTGACGGATTTCGATAATGACAAGGACGTAATCGACAGCCCTATCCACTCGGTCGTCGGAGACACGCATTTAAGGATCTCAAAGAGGATTGAGGACTTCGATTACAGGATTTCGCTGGCGATTCCAAAGACACACAATTTTGCGGTCGCTACCTTCGGTATCAAGAACATGGCAGGCCTTGTGCTGAGACAGGACATGGCCATGATCCACGGCATGAAAGGCGGAATCGAGGTCGATGCTCCGAAGACACTGCTGGACAAGCTCCCTCCGGGGACGGTATCAAAGGCGCGGAGAACACTCCCGAACTGGCTGATCAACTTTCTATTCAGGCAGTATCCTACCTACCGGAGAAGCGTCAAAATGATCCACCGTAATATCGTGGAAATTGCCAAAAGGACATGGCCTGACATGGTAGTGCTTGACGGTTTCGTCTGCATGGAAGGGGACGGTCCGGTTGACGGCTCGGCCGTTGTGATGAAAACAGCGATCGCGTCCGCCGATCCGGTCAAGGCTGACGGCATCGGGGCCCGTCTTATCGGCTTTGAGCCGGAAGAAGTAGGTTATCTTTACTATCTTCAGAATGAAGAAAAGATGGGCGAGTATTCCCTTGAGAATCTTGCCGGTGATGATCTGAATCAGATAAAGAAGCGGTTCAGACGTCACGGCACATATGACATACAATGCCAGTGGCAGGAAAAAAGACGCGGCTGAATAATCCGTTGATCTCTTTGGAAAAGGGACTGCTGATAAATAATAATGAAACGAGTACCTGAACCCGATTTAATGGACAATGCCGAGCAGGCGCTGGCCTACGCCGAAACCGATTTTTCAGAGGCCCATAATTCTTTTGTCTCACACTTCAGGGCCCGCTTCCCGGATTTTAATAATGGGAACATTCTCGATTTAGGATGCGGGACCGCTGATGTTATCATCCGGTTCGCGAAGGCCTATCCTGACTGTCGCATTACAGGCATTGACGGCGCCCAGGCGATGCTGGATATCGGCATGCATGATATAGAAAAGAAGGGCTGCGGTACACAGATAATACTGCGAAAATGTGTCCTTCCGGATAATGACTTACATTCAGCCTGTTTTGACGCGGTTATATCAAACAGTTTACTGCATCATCTCGTCGATCCCCTGGTGATATGGGACACGATAAAACAATGCTCCGGAGATATGACCCCGATTTTCGTTATGGACCTCATGCGTCCCGACAGCACGGAAAAAGCCGAGCAACTGGTACGGCTCCATGCAGGTGACGCACCGTCCACATTGCAGAAAGATTTTTACAACTCTCTGCTTGCAGCATACAGGACGGATGAAGTAATTCATCAATTAAAGACTGCCGGCCTCGATTACCTGTCAGTTGAAGTAGTCAGTGACCGTCATCTGCTTGTGTGGGGGAATAAGCGTCAAAATGGATAAAAGCGAATTTACCGGTACGGCGTTCAGGGCCGCGATGCTGGCTGGAGAACACATCCTCAGCAACCTAGGGAAAATTTTACAGAGTGATATTGACACCAAACAGACGTCCGACTTCGTCACCCGGGTCGACAGGGAATCGGAACGGATCATCATTGATACCATAAAGCAGAAGTTCCCGGACCACAAATTTCTTGCGGAGGAATCGGTCAGCAAGGATTACTCAGGAGAGTTCCGCTGGATCATTGATCCCCTGGACGGCACTACGAATTTCATTCACGGATACCCTGTTTTTTCGGTATCGATCGCTCTTGAAGTAAAAAGCGAAGTGGTGCTCGGTCTGGTCTACGATCCTTTAAGACACGAAATATTTACCGCAGAGAAAGGAAAAGGCGCTTTTCTTAACGGCAGGCCTGTCAGGGTCTCTTCTGTCCCCGACCTGGGCAACAGCCTGGTTACGACAGGTTTCCCCTTTCGCAGGAAAGACCTGATAGGCCCTTATCTGGATCTTTTCAGGAATATATTTTTCAGAGTCAGCGACATCAGGAGGGCCGGCTCAGCAGCGCTTGACCTTGCCTCTCTTGCCTCCGGCAGGTGCGACTGTTTTTTTGAGATCGGGCTCAGCCCTTGGGACATTGCCGCAGGGAGTATCCTGATAAAAGAGGCCGGCGGCATCGTGACCGATTTTGGAGGTGGCAACGATTATATGCTGACAGGTAACATAGTCGCAGCTACCCCGTCCCTGCATAAAGAGATACTTAAGGAAGTCAGGGGCGTTTTTGCGGGGACAATAGACAAATAGATTCACCCTGTCCGATTTTTCCGTTGTTGACACGATAACTTCTTGAATGATACCCTATTATCTGTTTTAAGGCGATTCGTTATTCCGATATTTTATTTTTCGTGAATTCAGCATATGATGTTTCTGAAATGAACAAGAAAAAATTATTCATAGGAGTAATACTTGTTTTGGCAGGAATATGGTTTTATGCGGCCCTGTCTTCGTTCAAGGTGGATGACACGTCTTTTCCAAGCAAGTGTATAATGAAAGAAGGTACCGTAAGATCAGCGGATGAGATAGCCGAGGTCCTGTCTGAGGAACTGGGGTTTGATCTTGAAGGCGCATATAAATCAGGTTATACTTCCAGTGACGTGCTGGAGTACCTGATGCATCAGCCCCACTCCTTTCCGGTCACATTTTATAATGGTAAATTTTATGAGGGCAGAAAAACCATTCCATATCTCGTGCCTTTATCAGTCTGTATTATATTGGCGCTCGCGGGAATCGTCATGATTGTCTCAGGTCTGAAATCAAAAAAGTCCGAATAACGTTTTGAGAATAAACACCAAAGTCCCATTTATTAATCCTGAGCATGAACGCCCTCTATCCGTGAGATGTTATAATTACCTCCATGTATATCATCGAAGCAAAGGCATTATCAAAAAAGTACGGCGGTCTGACCGCAGTCGATAATATAGACTTTTCCATCTTACAAGGGGAATGCTTCGGTTTCCTGGGGCCTAACGGCGCCGGCAAGACAACGGTCATGGGTATTATTTACTGTTTTATGCCGCCCTCTTCAGGTGAAGTGAAAGTATTCGGGCTGAATGTGACGGAACATCCGGGCGATATCAAGTCGCGCTTGGGGGTCATGCCCCAGGACAATAATCTCGACCCTGACCTTTCGGTGATCAAGAACCTCATAGTTTACGCGCGGTATTTCGACATCATGAAGAAAGAGGCCACCAGGCGCGCGTGGGAACTCCTCGACTTTACGGAGCTGAGAGAAAAATCCGAGGTAAACATAAAGGACCTTTCAGGAGGTATGAAGCGAAGGCTCCTCCTGGCGAGGGCGCTTATCAATAATCCGGAATTGATGATACTGGATGAACCTACCACGGGGCTTGACCCGCACAGCAGACACTCAGTGTGGGACCAGTTGAACCATTTAAAATCTGAAGGCATGACTCTGCTGCTAACCACTCACTACTTGGAAGAGGCCGAAAAATTGTGCGACAGAGTGGCGATCATGGATTCGGGTAAAATAGTGACGATAGATACGCCTTCACACCTTATGAATAAATACAACGGGAACCTGGAGGATGTTTACCTGAAGCTCACCGGGAAGAGCCTGGAAGGATGATGTCGTTAACTATCAACAGCGGCTGTGATGAGGTAAAAGGTATGATTAAGTTCATGAGGTGCGGCGTTGCAATTTAAGAAGGCGTTCAGGGTATGGCAGAGGCATTTAACGGTTTATACGAAGCTTTATAAATCCAGTGTAGTCCTGAATTTCGTCGAGCCGATCATGTATCTCGTCGCGCTGGGTTTTGGTCTGGGCGCGTTTGTAAAAGAGGTAAACGGCGTGCCTTATATGAAATTCATCGCCCCGGGGCTTATCGCATCATCCTCGATGTTCGCCACCGCTTCCGAATGCACGTACGGCACGTACATTAGGATGACGTTTCAGAAGACCTTCGACGCCATACTGGCTACCCCCGTCAACCTGGATGACCTTGTGGCCGGGGAAATGCTGTGGGGTGCGACAAAAAGCATTTTTTACGGCACTGCCATATCCATAGTACTGTCAATATTCGGGCTTATTGATTCGCCTCTTATAGTCCTTGTCGTACCGGTGATGTTCATAAGCGGACTGATCTTTGCCGAGACTGCCGTTATAGCGGTCGCGATAGCACCGGGGATAGACTCATTCAGCTATTTTTTCACCCTCATCCTGACGCCCAGTTTTCTGTTTTCAGGTATATTCTTCCCCCTGGATACCCTTCCGCCGCTCGTCACAAAGATCGCTTTTTTCACCCCCCTCTATCACGTTGTAAATATATGCCGCTCACTTGCCTCCGGCGCGATAGTTCCCGTGATCTGGGACATCGTATGGATCATCGCCGCAGCCCTACTGATCCTGCCCTACCCCTTCAGATTAATGCGCAGACGTATAATCAAGTAATTCGCTGCCGCAAACAAACACTGCCCGGAGACAGGACATGTCCCCGGGCAGAAAATGAATAATGTCCTTCTACTTGGTAACGACAGTCGATATTACTGCGACGACCCTTCGGTTTCTGTCCCTTCCATCTTTTGTGCTGTTATCGGCAACAGGTCTGGTCTCGCCGTAACCGACCGCATTCATTCGGGAAGGATCAATGCCTCTTTCCGCCAGGTGCTTCATAACACTTTCAGCCCGTTTCTGCGACAGTTTGAGATTGTACTTGTCCGATCCGACGCTGTCGGTATGGCCTTCGATCTCAGCGATCGTCGCGGGATATGCCTTGAGAAAGTCAGCCACTTTCTGAATGCGTTCATGATAGATGTTCTTGACTACAGCGCTGTTCGTGTCAAATTCGACATTCAGCTCGATAGTGACCTTCTCCTTGATGGGGACCGGACATCCGTTTGCATCCACATTAATGCCTTTGGGCGTATCAGGGCACTTATCAAGATAATCAGGCACTCCGTCTCCGTCGCTGTCCATTGGACAACCGCTGCTGTCCACAGGCGCTCCCATCGGCGTTCCCGGACATTTATCGAGATAGTCATACACACCGTCCTTATCACTGTCTAAAGGACATCCCTCACTGTCAACTTTTACGCCTGCCGGCGTTCCCGGACATTTATCGAGATAATCATACACTCCGTCCCTATCGCTGTCTAAAGGACATCCCACACTGTCCACCTTTACGCCTGCCGGCGTTCCCGGACATTTATCGAGATAATCATACACGCCGTCCCTATCGCTGTCTAAAGGACAGCCCACATTGTCCACTTTTACGCCTGCCGGTGTTCCCGGACATTTATCGAGATCGTCGATAACTCCGTCACCATCACTGTCCATCGGTGCCGGGGCAGCCGTTTCTATCGGAGCAGGCGCCGGCTGAGGTGCAGTCTCCTTCTCCTTACCGCCTATCAAATACGTCAGGCCGATCGTGTATATAAGATTATTGTTGATATCATCTTCGACGTCGATGATGTGCCGTATTTCGCCGCGGGCTGCCAGTGATTTTGTAATAAAATATTTTATCCCTCCGCCGTAACCGGCTATCATATCAGTATCGCTGTCTCCAGGGTTCAAATTGATATTAATGGCCCCCGCGCCGATGCTCAGATAAGGGACAATATCTTCATTCCCTTCTAGATTAAAATGATAGAGCCCGTCAATACGGTATAAGGACGTTTTGACGTACGGTTTTTTGTCTGATGAACTGGAATCCGTATCAACCCAGTCGAACACACCTTCCAGGGAAAGTCTTTCTGTGAGATTATAACCCACCCCCAAACCAAAAACAGGATTGCTGTTAATATCCTGATCATCTTCAAATATGTATCCCCCTATATGAGGGCTCAGAGTTACCGCCCCCTGCCGGTTTTCGGCATATACATTGCCGACAAAAATCGCCAAAAGAACTGTGAAAAACAGTATCGCCGTATGCATCGTCGCTTTCATCTAACACCCACCTTTTGTCTAAATATTACACTCTGGAATTGTCATATGTTCCTCACAGAGGCCGCAATGACCATATCCATTACCAAGCTGCGTTTAATGATATCCAAATATCACAAAAAGCAGGGCGTGTCAATACAAAACATGTGATCTCACGGGAGATAGAGGAATAATCACGTCGACGAAGAAGTCTCTTAGTGTCGTCAGTCCGGCTTGCCCTGTACCATACGTTAAGGGTCCTGTCCGAATTTTTCTTTGATTTCCCTATGACTAACCGTTCGTTTCCGGACATTCATCCGTCGCAGTGCTATGGAGAATGGAAACGGGCATCACTAATAATACTATATATTTGAAGAGCGGTAATTGACCGGAACGGCCTTAGGGGATTCTATTCCTTATTGACATATGCCCTTTAAATTAGGTGCCCCTTATCCTTTAAGAGTTCTATTTGCGCGAGTAAGATATTTTCTTTGTGCCTCCCTCACAGGAGCCTATGATTTTCTGATCTTTGACCTGATCTGCAGGTATTATCTCTAGCGTATAGCCTGTCACGCCTTTTGCCTTCAGCTTTGCCTCGATTTCCGCCTTCAGCTCTTCACATGATTTGATTTCAGCGACTGCAGATGTGCTGAGAAGTAGAGCAGCAAAAATAGAAAATGCGATGCGTTTCATGATGTTCTCTCCTTTTATATTGTACTGCCTTGTAATTTTTACTGATTGTGATCGATAAATCTTAAACACTCTTATAACTAAAATCAAGCACATCATTTCATTGCGATTCTTACTTAAAAACAACTGAGGAGTTACTGCGAAATTTATTAGACTACAAAACAACAAAATATTTTGCTTTATTTTTATAAGACATCTGTTAATAATATAGGCTAACTTTTAATTCTTTTAACGATAAACTGTTAATATACTTTTTTTCTGTTTGCAGGAGGGGACGAATGACAAGATTATCAAGATTGCTTCTTTGTGCGTTCTGCTTTATCTCCTTATTCATTAGCACCGCTATTGCCCAAGAGAATGCTCATGTAGAGATGTTTTCCCCACAGGGTGTTGTCAAGGGAGTCAGGCAAGTATCAGTCAGGTTTTCAGAGCAGATGGTGCCGTTCGGCGATCCACGGATTAATGAACCGTTTGAAATACACTGTGTTGAGAAGGGTCATTCTCGGTGGGCGGACA
>JBFLYJ010000115.1:0-8408 GCA_040756635.1 Nitrospirota bacterium | reverse complement strand
GCGCCGCCGCCGACCATGGCAACGTCAGACAAGGTATGGTGCGGAGACCGAAAGGGGCGTGTCGCTATAAGGGACTGGCCGTGATTCAGAAGACCTACCGCGCTGTGGATTCTTGTGGTCTGCAATGCCTCGTCAAACGACATCTCAGGCAGTATTGTAGGGATCCTCCTTGCGAGCATTGTTTTGCCAGACCCCGGCGGACCTATCATCAGCATGTTGTGACCGCCGGTTGCCGCGACCTCAATGGCCCGTTTGACATGTTCCTGTCCTTTTACATCCGCGAAGTCGTCCTGGTAGACCGAGTTTTCTTTCATGACACCCGAAATATCGACATACACAGGTTCAGGTCCGTTTATGCCTTTGAAGAATTCGATCAGCTCGGGAAGGCTTTCAAAGCCATATACGGTGACGCAGTCCACAACTGCGGCTTCCCCCGCATTTTCCCGCGGAAGGACCAGCCCCCTGAACTTGTCCTCCCTCGCCTTAAGCGCCATCGACAGTGCCCCCCTCACAGGTTTGATCCTTCCATCAAGTGAGAGCTCTCCGGAAATAAGATACCCTTTAACGGCGTCAGGTTCGATGATCCCTTCAGCGACCATAATGCCTATGGCAATCGGGAGATCAAAAGCGGAGCCCTCTTTTTTTATGTCCGCGGGGGCGAGATTAACGGTAATTTGTTTCAGAGGAAAATTGAAACCGGTGTTCTTCAGGGCCGCCCTGACCCTGTCTTTACTCTCTTTTACGGACGCGTCCGGAAGCCCGACCGTGGAGAAATGCGGCAGTCCCTTTGCGGTAATGTCCACCTCGACTTCAACGGTGTGCGCGTCAATGCCTATAAGTGTGGCGCTGAGAATTTTTGATAGCATGTCATGTCCCCTTGAATCAGATTCGGTCCGGCTCTTCCGAACATTTACCACTATAACATAACCGAGAGAAAATCGGTTAAGAAAGGTTTTGTGCGACGGGGAATTAGTTTTGTCAGCCATTCAGCGCAACGCGTCAGGAAGCAGGCTGACACAGTAAAAAAGAAATGATTCATGAAAATCGTATCCGTAGGGTAATTCGTGAATTGGCCTCACAAAAAAAAGAGCGTACGGAGGAAAAGCGCAGAAGGAGAGAGTAAGAATTCCCTGGAGAACGGTTGTAATGAAATGCGCTGCAGTTCTTTTACTTTGAACTGTCCTTCAACAGTACAAATGGGTCGACACTAAATTTATGATTCAGGTCTTTCATAAAGAGTTCCGCCTCTTCCAGAGACTTGATCCCGACAATTTTGACCCGGTTAAATTTTTTTCCATGTTCAATATACGCGTTCAGGTATTCTTCCTTTAATTTTTCTACCAGTACATTAGCGTTTTCGATGTTTCTGAATGCTCCTACCTGCATTACATATTTACTGTCAGTGTCTGCCGATACGAGCGTGAAGGCCTTTTCGTAGAAACTGTCGGCCATTGGAGGATTGAGTTTCTTCAATACCTTGTATTCGTCATGTGCGGCAATGCTGTCGTGCGACATCATATACGACATGGCTAGATAATAATGGGCCTCCGCCGATTCAGGCCTGGCGATTATTGCCTTCCGGTAAGCCTCGATTGCCTTGTCATACCTTCCTGCCTCATCATGAACCAGGCCGGAATTAATGTAATCCTCTGCGCTCTGCTCGTCGATGACGGCATTGCGGTCGCCCTCAACAGCATATCCTCTATTTATGTTCATTTTGTCCAGGTCCACGGTTGCGTGGCTTTTTTTCGACACAAGTAATGCTACCTTGTAATCGGCCGCAATCCCGGCATTGTATGCTGATAAAATGAATGTCATCACAACCAAAGTTATCATGAATAAAACGGATTTTTTTTTCATTGTCATTGTCCCGTCCTTTCTATTATTCAGTTCCCGCTTTTTTATCGGCATATACTTATAAATACCTTAATATGCAGAAAGATGTGTTTGCTGCCGGTCCTGCTCATGGGGCGGATATCAGGTGACTTTGCTGTTGTTATACCAGCAGGTGGACAATTCACAGCAGTGGCGAATGGATGTTTATTCCTATGAAAATGGTTCGGTGCATTCACGTAATATTTAATAAATGGAATCGGCGACAGCGGCCTGCCCTACTGGCTTGAGGTGCCAAATTGGAATCTCATGTAGGGGCGTAGCATGCTACGCCCCTACGACGGCCCCTGCTTGCCACACCCCTGCGACTTCCGGTCTTCTTATCTTCCGGGCTATAATTAATACACCAATGAAATACCTTGATATATACAAGCTCCTCGATAAATCCAACTGCCGTGAGTGCGGTTTCCCGACATGCACCGCGTTCGTGCACGCGGTCGTAAACGGCAGAAAGAAAATCGGGGATTGTACTCATCTGGACAGGGAGACCGCGGCCGAGGTCGGAAATAAGATAGATGTGCGCGATATCGAGAAGGAATATGAAGCCGCGCTGGGACCTCTCAAAAAGGAAATTCCGAAGGTGGATTTCGGGGCTGTCGCGGACAGGCTCGGCGCGACGCTCTCAGGTGACAGGCTCTGCGTCAAATGCCTCGGCAAGGACTTCTTCGTGGACAGGAGCGGCAATGTCGAGTCTATGATACATGTACACCTGTGGGTGACCGTGCCCCTGTTGAAGTATATCATTACCGGAGGAGGGGCGGGTCTGACAGGTTCGTGGGTCTCATTTGACCAGCTTAAGAACGGTATAACCATGTCGAATTTCTTCGTTAAAAGGTGCTTGGACCCGCTGGGCCGGATGGCGGACTCGCACACTGATATATTCTTCGACCTGCTCGATATATTCGGGGGAAGGCCTGTGGAAGGCTTTTCAGCAGACCGGGCCCGCGTGATATATCCTCTTCCGAGGCTGCCTGTTCTTTTCCTTTACTGGAGCGCCAAAGGACCTTTTGAATCCAGTCTCAAGGTGCTTTTTGACAGCAGTGCGGATAAGTATCTAGATTTCGAAACCGTCTTCATCCTGATGAGGGGGCTTGTCGAGATGTTCAAAAACATCATCGCCAATCATGAGGAGGTTTTGCCGAACCTCCTGGCGATGTGATTATTCACTGCCGCCTTTATTTCCTCTCAATAAGTCGCGGACTTGTGAAGGGCAGAAGGGTCTTAGTGACTTCAGTCACCGCTGATTCATCTGCTTATCGGGCATTATAACTCATGGCATCATGAACTTAAATCTTCCTTAATGCAAGGAGACGGTCCATGAAAAAAAGGATTATCTTCCTCACTGCCGTAGTCTTTCTTTCGTCTGTATCTATCGCACATACGAATGCGATGCCTGAAAATACCGGCATCCCTTTTGGTGACGGATTTCCGGGAGGTCATTACTACACACTGAACATTATCATTAGACATGGCCAAGGGGCTGTCTCAGTCCTGGGCTTACCGCAAGATGCCAAAGCATATGCCGTATACGCAGATGCAGCAGGAAGGCCGGGAGAATATGGGGAAGCGGCTGTGGTGCTTGTCCCTGATCTTTTATATGTGGACGATGAATATGGAAACAACCTCATCTTCCTGGGTGTGATCGATCTGCAGGACACTGATAGTACCGGACAGAGCAAATCCCCTGAGATAGTGGTTGATCTTACTCCTGTTTTTGAGTGGACGGGAGATGTTTGCTATGTTCAGCCGGAGAGTGATGCGAACTGCGAGGGCGAATGTTTAACAATCGATTTGTGCTGCGTGGACGCGGACATGGACTTTAACTTCCAACGCTGTGATCTGATGACGGATGTCGGCGAAATCTCCGACGGCTTTGCGATTCAATGTCCTGTATACGATATTGACGAGATTCAATATGTACCGCTTTCAGCCCAATGTAATTCATACGAAAATGAACGACTGTTTAATATCGGTGAGTTGAATGGTTACCTGTGGGAGAGTGACGCGGCCGGATCTCGCAGCATCCAGGTCAGGCTTTACCCGATCGAAGAGTAATTTATTCCTCTCCGGAAATTGCTGCGGATCGACACAAAAAAATTCCGCATAATGACGTATGATGAAATGCGCCTGTGGTCTTACTTCTTCCTGATCAGATAAACACCATCACGCACAGGGAGAAACACCTTCTCGGCCATGTTGTCATTTTTTGCCATTTCATTAAATGAGGCTATTGCCCGGCTCTCATGATCATCAGGATGCAATACCTTGCCGCTCCACAGGACATTGTCCGCAGCGATGAGACCGCCTTTTTTCAGGATCCTCATCGCCTCTGAATAATAAAGGGGATACGAGGTCTTGTCCGCGTCAATGAAGATGAAGTCGATGCTGTTGTCCGTGATTTTCTTTAATGTGTTTAAGGCAGGCCCTGTCCTGAGCCGTATCTTTTTTCCATGTGTACTTCTCCTGAAATACCTGCGGGCAAACGCAGCGTGCTCTTTGTTTATCTCGCAGGTGATAAGTTCGCCGTCTTCAGGTATACCTTCAGCCATCATGAGCGCCGAGAAGCCCGTGAAGGTCCCGATCTCAAGAACCCTTTTCGCCCCTGAGAGCTTCACCAGCATCTGTAGCAGCCGCCCTTCTACCACCCCTGTGAGCATTTGCGAGTCTTCCATTGTGTCCATGGTCTCTCGCTGTAGCTCTTCAAGGAGCGGCGAAAGAGGGCTGGTGTATTCTGCAGCGTAGCGGTCGATATTCTTCGGGACAAATAGTTTCATTTCCGCCTCCTGGACCGTGGATGAATTTCGGTACACTCCGCACATAGGTGCGATACTCCTCTCCGAATCTCGAGAGAAGTTCCTTTTCTTCAAAAGGGATGATGACAAGAATGACCGCGAGTAAATCAACTGCCGTAAGGACGGCAACGCTGATCACGCCGGTAAAAAGGAAGATTCCTGAGAACATCAATGTGTGCGCGAGATAGGTAGGATGCCTCACCAGGGAAAACGCCCCGCTTGTGACGAGTCTGCCCTCTGCCCTCGTCCAGACTTCCGGAAGGCCGATCAGTCCCCAAAGGCTCAGGAGCTTCCCCGTCCATATATGGATGCCGGTGCCTGTGATCAGCAGTACAAGCCCTGCCGCGCGCACCGCGAACGGGAAGTCTGTCCTGAAGTGCAGAAAGAAGTCCCTGTGAGTATAGATGACGTACGCCGCCGGCAGCCATATGATAAGCGGTACAGCGTAAGAGAAAAGCCCGAGCCTCCTGAATACATCGGGGAAGACATGCACCGGTATCCAGAAGACAGGTATTACCGGCCAGGCCATGAGGGTGATGAGCGCGAGATTGTTCATGCCAAAATTTTATCATATCCATTGATTAGGGGGGGCCTCATGGTCGGCTTTTCGAATCCTCAAGCCCTGCAAAATCAACATATTGTCTTCTATGTCAGAGAGCACGAGGGCAAGTACCGCGGAATGGAAAACGATCCGGTATATTATTGTTTCAATATCTATTTCCACTGCGGTCTCTTAAAAGTACTGGGAAACGCCTGGAATAATGACGAGGATCAATGAGTAGTCCCTTTATATCAAGTGGAAAAGATGTAAAACAATGGTTTTGGCTGTTTGAACTGTTCCGGACGATGAAATATGACCCTGTCACACAAACTGCTCAGAGAACCATGTTGTGATTTGTTCTTGACAGGGGCGTTCCGAAGGCCTATATTTGTGGTAGACGGTATGAGGGGGATGTGTAATATTGATGCCTTATTGAACTTTCTGGGTTGTCCCCTGATCGACAAATAACCTTTTTTAGTTGTTTATGCGTCGCTGTCTTCTGCTGAATTATTGCTTATAACACCGTTTAATCGATTAAAGGGTACTGACATGATTGAAAAAATAATGCGAGCAAAAATCTCAATAGCACTGTTGGCGTTAATCCTTTTTGTGTTTAATAGTCAGCTTGTTGGAGCAATATCGTATCAGACGTATGGAATAAACTTTAGCCCTTACATAGATGATGATGAAGACCCGGATAAAGGAGGGACACAGATTACTGATGAAGAACTGGGGCAGAGGTTACAAATTATAGCGCCTTACACTGACTGGATAAGAACTTTTGGCTGCAATGATGACCTTAAAGAGGCAGGTATGTATGCCCATAATATGGGTCTTCAGGCAGCTGTGGGGGCCTGGCTGGGTAAGGACTTAACCGAGAACCAGAATCAGATTGACTGTCTTATAACCGCAGCCAGGCAGGGATATGTTGATATGGCTATTGTCGGGAGTGAGGTGCTTCTGCGTGGCGACCTCTCGGAAGCCGAGCTCATTTCTTATATAAACCAGGTGAAGGGCCGGCTTGCAGAAGACCCGCCGGTCAGTATTCCGGTCACGACTGCAGACATTTACGGGGTGCTTCTCTCTCACCCGGATGTAATTTCATCGGTAGATGTCGTACTCGCAAATTATTATCCTTACTGGGAGGGCAGAAATATTGATTATGCCGTAGCTTATGTTCATAGATGGCATCAGCAGCTCGTGAATGCATCCGGCGGCAGAGAAATAATCGTATCAGAGACCGGCTGGCCGAGCTGCGGCAATCAAATCGGGGATGCAATACCGTCACCTGAAAACGCAAGCTATTACTTTCTGAACTTCGTGTCCTGGGCGCGTGCCAATAACGTTAAATATTTTTATTTCGAAGCGTATGATGAGAAATGGAAGATAAAGCATGAAGGCCCGCAGGGCGCTTGCTGGGGGATTTGGGACAAGGACGGCAATTTGAAAACCGGCATGCAGGATGTATTTGATAACTTCACGGTACCTGATAATTGGAGTAATCCCATCCCGGGAGAACCCATAATAGATTTTTTTTCACTTCCTCAATTAACAGTGACCAACATCTCAACTTATATTGTTGCAGGATCCACAGAGCCTGATAATGAGGTGTGGCTGAATGGGTCAATGCTGCCTGCCGCAGCAATGGATGCTGCAGGGAATTTTGCTATTGCTGTTCCTTTAACCGAGGGAGACAACCTTCTCACGCTCGTTATTGAATCAGGAGGCACGGTCATATCAACCGGGGAAAAAACCGTACGCTTTGATCCCGGTTTCGCTACCGGGAGCAAGAGGCTGATTTATGTCGATTCCGTAGATGTCGGGAGCGGTGTTCCCGCTCTCCCCGGAACCATCGTGATTGATCTTGATAATGACACTCTCCTTGGCCTGATTAATGATAAACACGTGGTTGGGATTTCCCCGGATGGAAGCGAAATTTACACCAGCGACAAAACAGTGATCAGTACGGATACTCATCAAACGCTTAGGACACTGCCGTTTACTAACTATATTCCCGGCAATGGTTTTGTTGTGTCTCCTGATGGAACGCGTTTGTATTCAAGGAATGAGAGACTTGACGTTCAATCAAATACCTTGCTTGAAAATCTGCCGATTGACATTACAACTGGCAGTTCCTGGCTCGGAGCACCGGTTCCAGGCGGGCCGGCAATTTCCAGTGATGACAGAAAGATATACTGTTGCAAAAATCTTAAAATAATAGACACTGTGGAAAATACGTATATAGAAACGGGTATCAGCAATCTCTGCTGGGGCGGCAGTCCATGTTTGAGCGATATATCCATTACAAAAGATGAGAGTATGATTCTGTTATCAGAGTACAGCTATGGAAACGGAAAACTTTATGCGTACGACGCTGAAACATATTTACCTGTTTCAGGAACGGGCGGACTTGGTGATTATGTGGGTGAAATTGAGTATTCAAGAGATGGACAGAGGGCGATTGTCGGCAGCGCCGGTAATCCGGCATGGGCGACTGACGGCAGAATTTCAGTGCTTGACCTGAATGGACCGGGAATACTTTCTCAAACTTTCGTGCCTCTGGCCGACAACATCGCTGCGTCAGGGTATAATGAATTTTTTGTTTCCTCCGGCGAGATGGATCTATTCAACAGGTTGGGTATTGATGTATACGTCCTGGAACCGTCCGGGAAGCTTGTAAGGACAAAGACCTTTTTCCTTGGTATTAACGGATTTCAAACATCTACTGGGATCCCAAAGAACGATCAGATTCGTCGCATTGTCTTTAAGCATGGAATAATATTGTCAGACTCGGATGATGATGGAATTCTGGATGACGGTGATAACAGCGGCATAATTGGAGACCATCCGTGCACCGGGGGCGCTGTCACTTATTGTGATGACAACTGCATTGTCAATGCCAATGCGAGTCAAGCGGACACTGATAGTGACGGAATCGGAAACGAGTGCGATGACGACGATGATAATGACGGACTGACTGATGGCGCAGATAATTGTCCATTGGTCCTTCCGGTGAGAATTGCGGATATACCACCTTCATATTATTCAACGCTTCAGACCGCATATTATGCATCGTCCAATGATGCTATCATCCAGGGGCAGAGAGAAACGCTGGTCGGGGACGTCAGCTTTGACACTAATAAATCTGTTACACTGCGCGGCGGCCATAATTGTGACTATAC
>JBFLYJ010000114.1:0-8436 GCA_040756635.1 Nitrospirota bacterium | reverse complement strand
GCCCACAACTACCCGCGCCGTGCTCTTTGTTCACTTGAACAACTGAATTAAACCAGCGGCCGGGGGCATTAACTATGAGGTAATAGTGGTCGAAGGCGGTTCGTCCGACAATACCCTTGAAGTGCTTCGCAAGCATGGCGTTGAACAAGTTTACAGTGAAAAGGAACATCTGGGCGAGGGAAGACACGCGTGGCCGCAGCTGTACAACTTCGGGTTTTCCAGGGCAAAAGGTAAATGGGCCATGTTCGCAAGCGACGATATAATTTTTAATAAGAGCTGCATATCGGACGCGGTCAGGATGCTGGATGAAAAGGGGCCTGACACTGCTGGAGGTATTTTCTTTTACAGAAACGCGATAGCCGACCCCGGCTGGGAAATGTTCGGGATCGACTATACCTATGGACAGAAACTGCTGATGAATTACGGCCTTGTAAGGCTGGATCATTTCCGGGAGGTAAAAGGATTTGATGAAGCCTACGGGTTCTACTGCGCGGACGGGGACATGTGCTATAAGCTGTACGCTGCTGGGAAGAAGCTGGTCCCTCTCCCGGGAAGCAGGGTCATACATAACAATGTCCGGGACGTGCAAAAAAAGGCTAACCTTGAAAATAACAGCGGGCGGGACATTGAATTATACCTGCGGAAATGGAGTACCTGTGTCTCATCCGGCCTGCCTGAGCCGAGACGGCTCCTGCTGGAAGAATATGTCTCGGCTGAATATGATATCGGCGACGCGGCGTCTCTGGATATCAGGTCAGCGACTTTTAAAAAGCATGAACTCCGTCCCGGACCGGACATGCTCGAACAGCTTCACCGGTATGGTCTTCTGAAGGACGGCAATGACCTCTGTCTTCACCTGGGATGCGGGGAACGCCGACTTGATGGTTATATAAATATCGATTACCCGCCGTCAGAGCACAGTGTGCAGTCCGTTCAGGCCGCTGATGTATTTGCTGACATCAGTAAGCTGGATTTTCCGGAGCTGAGCATCGACGAGATAATGCTGCACCATGTGTTTGAACACTTTGATTACCCTTCCGCACTTGCGATGCTTAGCAGGTGGAGGCTCTGGCTGAAGAGCGGGGGCCGGCTCGTTATCGAGACCCCTGACCTTGAGGCTAGTATGGAACTGTTCCGCGCCGGAGAATATTCATACAAAGACAAACAGTCTGTTTTAAGGCATCTATTCGGCTCACACGAAGCTCATTGGGCCGTGCACAGGGACGGCTGGTACAGGGAGAAGTTCGAACATGTATTGAGCGAACTCGGTTTTGACAACCTTAAGTTTGAATATAATGAATGGGAGATGACCCGGAACATCTGTGTTCACGCCTCCAAACGCGAACACGCTGGCATTGAGAACCTGAAGATAATAGCAAAGAAACTGCTTCGTGACGGTATGGTTGATGATACGGAGAGTGAGGAAAAGCTCTGGCGGCTCTGGTGCAGTAAATATGAAGAGGCCATGAAAGATGTCAAAAACGGCGCTGCCCCGGCAGTTTCGATTTTCATGCCCGTATACAATTCGGGTAAATATCTCGCAGAGAGTATTGAATCCATATTGGCCCAGACATTCAGGGATTTCGAACTTATCATAGCTGATGACGGCTCGACAGACAATTCCCTCGAAATTGCGAGACAATATGAAACAGAAGACAATAGGGTCCGGGTGCTGTCATTTCCGCATAAAGGCGAAGTCGAGACGCGCAACGAGGCGGTAAGGTACACTCATCCCGGGTCCAGATATCTTCTAAATCATGACAGCGATGACATATCACTCCCTTCGAAACTGGAAAGGCTCGTGCGGTATCTGGACGAACACCCCGATATCGCGGTGGCGGGCTGTCTCGCGGAATATTTTGATGATCAGGGCGGTGACAGGGGACGGCCCTCCATCGAATGTGAGCCCAAGAGGGTCCGTGAGACCTTCGGTCAGGTCAATTCAATGATCAACAGCGCGGCCATGATCAGGCGTAAGGTGTTTGACAAAATCGGGCACTACCGTGAGGAATTCAGGAGTGTGGATGATTATGACTTCTTTGCGCGCGCGCTTACGGCCGGTTTTGAACTTGCTAACATACCCGAAGTACTGCACAGGATCAGACTGCATCCGGCAAGCGTAGGAAGCACGCGGGCCAGGACACAGGAACTGCTGGCTGCCAAGATACGGGAAGCGTATAACACGGCACTGAACAGGGATAACGGTAAAAGCCGGTCATTGTCCGGAGGTCAGGACAGGCGTGTTAAAGGAAAAGGTCTGAAGCTGCACCTCGGATGCGGAGAGATCAGTGTCCCGGGGTTTATCAATGTGGACATCGATCCGAAGCTTCCGGCTGTTGATATGGTAGATGATATAAGCAGACTGGAGCGTTTCAGGGAGAACAGCGCGGCTGTTATCTATGCCTGCCATATACTGGAGCATTTTGCGAATGATGAGGTGCTGCCTGTATTAAGACGCTGGCACGAGGTCCTTGAGCCCGGAGGAGAGATAAGGATATCGGTGCCTGACATCGACAGGATCGTGGAGATTTATTCAAAAAACAATAAGCACTTTCTTACTCCTCCGAATACTCCCTGGATAGGTCTTATTTACGGAGGGCAGACCGACCCGTATGACTTTCACAAGACCGGGTTTAATTTCACCTACCTGAAATACCTGATGGAGCAGGCGGGGTTCACAGACATCGAAGAATATCCCCATGAGCCTCACTGGCTGGGAATCAGCGGTGACGCGTCTATGGCCAGAGAGCCCTTCAACGCTTATATAAGTCTGAACATAAAGGCGGCTAAACCCGTGAAAGCTATTGCCGGCAGGCGGGCACGCAAAAGTGAGAGGTCACTTAATGTCCTGCATACAGTTGAATTTTACTCCCCGCATCTGGGCGGCGCGGAGGCGGTCGTTCAGCAATTGTCCGAGCGTCTGGCTGCCCGTGGACACAGGGTCACGGTCGTGACGACGAGACTGGGAGAAAGGGATTTTAAAGAGCTGAACGGCGTAAGTATAGAAGAGTTTGACGTCAAAGGGTCGATGGCCAATGGTATCGGGGGCCGTGATATAAAACGATACAGGGAGTTCCTGCTGGGTCATTCCGCTGATGTCATGATGAACTATGCCGCCCAGCAGTGGGCCACAGACCTTGCCTTTGATGTAATCAGAGAAACAGGGAGACAGAGGGCAAATATCATAGCGCCGTGCGGATATTCCGCACTTATGGACAGCAGCACAATCCGGTGGCCCCAGTTCGCTGACTATTTCAACAGGGTTATCCCCAGTGTATTGCCGCTATATGATGCCGCGGTTTATCATTCCTCCCTGTACAAAGATTATGAGTACGCCCAGAAACTCGGGTTTAAAAACGGTATCGTGATTCCAAACGGAGTTGATGAGAGAGAGTTTGCGATGAAACCCGGAATTGACTTCAGGGAGAAGTACGGCATAAAGACGAATTACATGGGGCTGTGCGTGGCGAATTTTTATGAAGGCAAGGGACATGAAAGGATCATCGATTGCGTAAGGCAGATGAAACGGCCGGATTTTACCATGGTGTGTATAGGCAAAGAGGGAGAACTGCTTCCGAAACTGGAGGCGCTTTCATCAGGTCTGAACCTCCGCTTTCTGAGAAACATTTCGAGGGAGGACACGGTAGCTGCCTTTCATTCCGCGGACCTGTTTCTCTTCGGCTCGCATATAGAAGCGTCGCCGCTTGTGATAATAGAGGCCAAGGCCTCACGGACACCCTTTGTATCAACGGACTGCGGCAATGTCAGGGAATGGAAAGGGGGAATTATCTGCACCCCGGAAGAAATGGCGGTTAATGCCGTTAAACTGCTAGATGATGAGTCTGTCCGTAAAAAGCTCGCCTATGAAGGCTGGAAAGAGTGGAGGGAAAAACTGACGCTCGAATCAGTAGCAGACCGGTATGAAGAGTTGTACTTGCAGCTGTCTCATGAGAAGAGGCATAAAGGAAATAATGACGCATGCTCGATGATGTTGAACCCAGAACAGGGAAAACAGGGTAGGGGCATATTGCAATCCGCCCCTGCAGATTCCGGACATTCCGGAATGCCGACCCGGGAGAATCGAGTATCAAAAAATATAGTGGCTCTGATATTCAGCAGGGACCGGGCGATGCAGCTTGACGGGACGTTGAGGTCCCTTGTACTTCACTGCAGCGACATAACGGAAGTGGACATAAAGGTGCTTTATAAGACATCCGGACCGAATCATATGAGACAGTATGAACGACTGAGAGAAGAACATAACTTTGCCGAATTTATCGCTGAGGATGATTTCAGGAGACAGGTCCTGGACCTGATCAGACCTTACCAGTGTGTTTTGTTTCTGGTGGATGACAATATATTCGTAAGCGGTTTTTCCGCCGGGGAAATGGTTGAGGCGCTGAAGAAGAATCCCGATGCTCTCGGCTTTTCTCTGCGGCTGGGGAGAAACGCGGGGGAATGTTACGCGCTGAACGCGAAACAGGGAGCGCCCGATTTTGAGAGCGTAGACGCGGGGGTGCTTAAATATAGGTGGGAAGGCGCTGATTATGACTTCGGGTATCCGCTTGAGGTATCCAGTTCCATATACCCCGTCAACTATATCAAGCCGCTGCTTGAACAGGTCGAGTTTACAAACCCAAATACACTTGAGGCGCGGATGGCAGAGAACACGCGCATTTATTCCAGACTCAGGCCGAATCTTTTATGCTGTGAAACTTCGGTCACATTCTGCGCTCCGGTAAACAAGGTACAGACAGTCTGTGATAACAGGGCAGGGGAGGAGCAATGCAATTCCGCTGATGCGCTCGCGGAAAGGTTCAATGACGGGGACAGGATCAATGTTTCGAGTTATGACGGGTTTGTCCCGGAAGGCTGCCACCAGGAAGTGCCGCTTCATTTCATGAAAGTTACAGAATCGGGATCCAACGGACTCAGAAATGATATTGATCGTTCGGAGAACTATATCCGGGAAGGCAAGTTCACCGAGGCAGAGAATGTATTGCGGGCGGTCCTCGAAAAATCAACGCGGAATCCCGATGCGCTGAACAATCTCGCGGTACTGAATTTTATGAGGGAAGACATGGAAGAGGCATTCAGGTATATACATATGGTGCTGGAACAGGACCCTTCCAATACCAATGCGCTTTATAACATGAAGTCCATGAAAAAGGCGGTTTCAGACAGCGCGGGACAGGGGGCACGGTGAAAGACGGAATTCCGACCGTATCGGTCATTATCCCCTGTTACAATCAGGCCTGCTATCTGCCGGACGCTGTCAGGAGCGTTGTCGAACAGACGTACACTGACTGGGAGATAATAATAGTCAACGACGGAAGCCCGGATGAGACGAGTAATGTCGCCCGGTCGCTTATCGGGAGATACGCAGACAGAAGGATAAGGCTTATCGAAAAGGAAAACGGCGGGCTTTCTAGCGCAAGAAACGCGGGGATAGCAGCTGCCCGCGGAAGATACATCCTTCCGCTTGATGCCGATGACATGCTTCATCCTGATTATCTGCGGGATACAGCAGCGGTGCTCGATAATAAACCGCAGTATGCGATCGTGTACGTAGATGAGCATAACTTTGGCGATGCGCAAAATATTCATCAGAAAGGCGCGGTAAGCCTTGAGGCACTTCTTAAAAACAATATTCATGATTACTGCACACTATACAGAAAAGAGGTATGGGAGGCGGTCGGCGGTTATTCGCCCGCTATGTATCTTGGGGCAGAGGACTGGAACTTTTGGTGCGGCGCCGCGAAAAGGGGTTTTAGATCGTATCATGTGAACAGGCCGCTGTTCCTGTACAGAAACCGCAAAAATACGATGGTTGCTGAAACAAACGCCAACCTGCGTGAGGTCAAGGCGCACATTGTCCTTCATCATCCTGAACTCTTCAGTGAGACAGTCGTAGCAGAGGCAGAGAATGTCCTGAGGAAATCACCTTCAGAAAATAAACAGAAACTGGACAGAGTTCTGACTAAGAACCCGGACAATGAGATGTTAACTAGAATGTCACTCATTATGCGCCAGTCCGGGGAGATACCGAACGAACAGCCGCGGGAAAGTTGCGGCCTTGTCTCGGTCATTATACCAACCTGTAACCGGCCTGAAATGCTGGCCGAGGCGATCAGCAGCGTGCTCAACCAGACGTACAGGAATTTTGAGATCATCGTGGTAAATGACGCCGGTAATGACATAAAGGGACTAATCGAGTCATTAAATGCCGGTAACAATATTAAATATATTTGCCATAAGCAGAACAGGGGAATCGCGGCCGCCAGAAACACCGGCCTGAGAGCGGCAAAAGGGAAGTATATCGCGTATCTTGATGATGACGATATCTATTATCCGGAACACATTGAAGTCCTTGCCGGCTGTCTCGAAGAAAGCGGGACATGGGCGGCATACAGCGACTCATACCAGGTGGTTCAGAACATGGCGGCGGGAAGATATATAACCACCGAGAAAAGGGTCACATACAGTGAAGATTTTGACCGCGCGAGACTTCTTGTCGAGAATTATATCCCTACGCTAAACATTATGCATAGACGTGACTGTATCGAAGCGACCGGTCTCTTTGATGAAGCACTCGGATATCACGAAGACTGGGACTTTATCATCAGGCTGTCCCGGGAGTATGAATTAAAACACGTGAAACAGGTGACCGCGGAATTCAGGACCCGTTACACTTCAGCCGACAGTCTGTCGTCGGACCGTGGAAAAATACTGGAGACCATGAAGCTAGTTCATTCCCGATACGCGTCATTCGCTCAGGACAAAGATATTGTCAGGCGTCAAAAAGAGGCGCAGAAAAATCTTGAAAAAGATATTGAACGGAGAGCGAGA
The DNA here is from genome assembly GCA_040756635.1 of Nitrospirota bacterium. GTDB lineage: Bacteria > Nitrospirota > Thermodesulfovibrionia > UBA6902 > UBA6902 > UBA6902. The sequence goes on along the minus strand of JBFLYJ010000114.1, from coordinate 1,587 downwards.
ACCGGCGCGGTCGGTTCCGGAGAGCTTTTTGTCCCAATGGCCGGTTCAAACAGTATCCCGTTAATAACTCCCATGGTGTCAGTAATAATACCTGTTCTAAATGGAGGGGAGCAGTTAAGACGGCTTCTTGAGAAAATCCGTTCACAGAGAAAGGTCCAGAAGGTTGAGGTAGTCATAGTGGACTCGGAATCGGATGATGACAGTCTCCAAACGGCACGCGACTTCGGCGCAAAGGTTGTGTCGACCCCGAGGAAAGAGTTCAACCATGGGGACACCCGAAATCTCGGAGCATCGCATGCCTCCGGTGAATACATCGTGTTTACCGTCCAGGACGCCCTGCCTGCCAGTGACTACTGGCTATATAAAATGGTCTGTCCGTTTATCGAATACCCCGAACTCGCGGCGCTTTCCGCCAGGCAGCTTGTCAGGCCTGATGCTGATTTGTTCAGTCTCTGGGAGAACCACAAGATGACCCCTCACGAGCTGGACTGCATCTGGTCACTTGGCAGGAAGCTTGAAGACGAAGACTGGAGCGCCCTGGAGCCTCGCGTCAAGGACGTCCTGGTTCATTTAGATGATGTTTCATCGTGTTATAGAAAGAAGACGTTTGATGAACTTCGGTTTCGGCCCCTCATGTTCGGGGAAGACATGGACATTGGCAGGCGGCTAATTCAGAGTGGAAAACACCTCGGCTATCTTGCTTCCACAGGTGTTTATCACTGGCATGAGAGGGGTGCAGCTTATCTTTTACGGCGGTTTTATATCGGCGCCAGAAGCGACTATTACATCAAGGACAACCGTTTGCCGTATTTCTTCAATAACCATAATATGGATTTCGCTTCTTTAGCAGCGCAGCTACAGGGCGCTTACGACCTGATCCGGGGATCGATGCACGGCCTGCGTGATTTGTCCGGGGACACAGTAAGCACCGTAAAAGACCTTCTTGATTGTCTTGAGAAAAATATCCGTACTGATAACGCTGAGATGGCGTGTTTGCTGAGGAATAATATTACTTGTTCGGATGAAGGTCTGGAGACCCTGCTAATGCAGATATCGAAGGAGTATGAATTCGGGCCGGATGAAAAATACGATTTCAGAAAGAACGTTATCATCCCGAACTTCATGGATTATTTCGGTCAGTTCTCAGAGTATATATGCGGGGCTTTTCCATCGTTAAACGGCAGAGAGGCCGACTTTAAATCATGCGTATTTAAAATATTCTCGATGTCTGCCGGGGTTGCCCTGGGGGCGTTTTACCTTGAAGCAGAATCCATGGGCAGAATCAACGGAGCACTTAAGACAATCGACGGACTGCTGGGGCAGGGGGTCAGCTTCTCGCAGGTCATGTCAGTACGATAGCGAGACAGACCGCGTAATTTGGAGGAACATATGTCGACTGAAGAGATTCAAAATATGTATGACCCGGAATTTTACAAAATCCACAGTGCGGATTCCCTGCGGTCTGCTGAAGTAGTCATACCTCTTATACTCAATGTCTTTCCTGCTGATTCGGTAGCCGACATCGGATGCGGCGTGGGAACCTGGCTTTCCGTGTTCCGCGCCCGGGGAGTAAACACCATCCGCGGG
>JBFLYJ010000113.1:0-8553 GCA_040756635.1 Nitrospirota bacterium | reverse complement strand
AACTGACCATCAGACTTGGGCCTCCTTTCCATACCTCATCCATATGAATAAAAAACACCGCGGTCCTGCGGCCGTCTTTCTGACGCCATTGTTTGACCTTTTTCTTGCCGTCAACTGTCGCCTGATATCTGGCGACATTAAAATAGCGCGTTATTTTGCCATGCCCCGTAAAAGTGATTGAGGATCTGTCCTCGTAACCTGCCGCGAATTTATCAATAAAAGCGGTACGCAGTGAAACCTGTCTCCTGGAACATACAGCGAAATATTCTCTGAGTGCATGAAATATTTTACTCTCCAGCGCGGTGCCTCCCTTGCGAATCACAAGATGGGGCCCTTCCTCTTCATCGTCAAGCGGCGGACGGGTCGTCATCACGATTAAATCGCCTTTTTTAAAAAATGATTTCTCGGGCTGGATTGATTTTCCACCGTCTCCCGACGCGAGGTTCAGGATAAGCCCTCCGTATTCAAATCCTTTGCTTATCAAAAGAGGTTCAAGCTCGATAAAACTCTCGCCGTCGCGCTGATGGTGCAGCAGGGGTTTCTTGCCATGGAAATAAGCGAATCTGAAATACCTGTTATTACTCATTTTGCCCCCGAAAAAAATAATAGTCCGATAGGAAATAATACACGTTATATTAATAATGAAGCAAGTAAATTTAGCATTAACGAGGGCACTTATTTCTGAACATGCCTTTGCCGAAGTCCATGATTTCAGACATGCTCCCGCCCTCTGAGTTACATACTGCTTCCCGTTTTGAATCTGTTCCATACATGAAACAGACCGATTAATCAAAAAAGCTACTGATAAAAATAGCTTTCAACTTAAAGACAAGGGTGTTCTTGAAAAGTTTCACTTTTTCTGAAATGCTGTGATTTTCTCCGGCAAGACTGTCCTCTGTTTGTCATCCCGCTTCCGTTCTCCGCAGCAGCCTGCTTCACCGCAGTGATGCGAAGGATGAATGTCCGGAATCTTCTTTTGTCTTCACAGAGATCTCTGACGCGCGCAGCCTATTATGACTATCCGCGGATGGCTGGAATGATAAAACACTGACTAATAATTTATTTAGAGCTGGGATCCGGACAAATCCGGCGGGATTAAATGCGGGGGGATACGCCTTTATTTCGACAGGTTTTTTATATTGAAGTCATCATCTTGATTTCCATTCATTATACCAATCGTCTTTATCTCGACCCTTCTGTTCAGTTTCCGACCTTCTTCAGTCCCGTTATCAGCATAAGGTCGTTCTTCTCCAAATCCCATGGTTTCCAGCCGGGACAAAGGGTGACCATGGCCGACAAGCCATTTCTTCACGGCCTCCGCCCTTCTCTCGGACAATTTCTGATTGTATGCATCAGAACCAATACTGCATGTGTGGCCCGCAAGGAGGAATTTGTAAGAACGGAGTTCGTCATCCTGCAGAGCGGCATGAAGCTCCTCAAGCTGCCTCTCCGATTCCCCGGTAAGCAGTGCCACATCAAAGTCAAAATAGAGCACCTCCGAAGGTGCCGGTTTAATTGCCCTCTCGGGGCTTCTAAGACTTAGTGACGAGCGGATCTGCTCCCTGCTTTTGAATGATGTCAGTTTCCAGTATTTGTCGTAATACGCTCCGGCAGATTTAAACTCTCCCATCCTGGAGTACACGTCGCCAAGACTTATATATGGTGTCGCAAGTTCCGGGTCAAGTTCTATCGCCTTTTTATACTCTTCAACAGCCTTCTCTAACCTCTTCTGGCGCTCATAAGTGTCCGCGAGGTTGTTGTGGACCTTCGCGAGAATGCCTCGGTCTTCGCAGTATGCATTCAGCGCCTCTCTGTAAAGCTTCTCTTTATAAACAAGGTCAGGATTGACAGCCGCCCTGTTATAAAGCCCGACCGCTTTTTCACAATCAGCTGAAAGAGCGGTTGAATTAAGAAAGAATACGATAATAAGACTGATAATATTAATAAGCCGCATATCTACCTCCAGTCTCCGATCATCTCAAAAGGCGCCCAGTAGAATGGATGGCTGTATTCCCGGTTGCCCCTGCTCTGCCGCATCCATTTGATCTGGGCCCGTCTCAACGCTTCAGGCTTGCTTATACCCTGCTTCCAGTTGCGGTAAAAGTCTTCCATAAGCGCGGCCGTGGATGCGTCATCCACCTTCCATAGTGTGGCCAGTATGGACGGCGTACCCGCATAAATAAACCCCCTTGATAAACCCACAAGGTCGTCACCGCCCTGAATTTTTGACAGCGCGGTCTCACAGGCCGAAAGCGTCACAAGATTCGCATTCTTTAGGTCCATATCGAATATCTCGTGCACCTGAAGGAACCCGTCATTTTCCCCGTCCCGCGCAAGCAGAAGCCCCGACTGAAGGGGCTGGCGTTCGTTAAACTCCCCATGGCTTGCAAAATGAATGACGTTAAAACCGGATGATCTGTTCTTGGCCATTGTCTCCGTCGCCTTCTCCTTTGAATAAAGTTCACTGCCGCTGAAGAGTTTCGCTATCGCTTCCCCCTCGGATTCGGCAAAACCGAGAGGGACATAGTCCGTCATGGGATTGGCAAAGACCAGGAGACTGTCTTTATGTGCCTTCCTCTTGTCCGCTATAAATTCCATTACGCTGGCTGAAGGCAGCACGGACAAGGCATATTTCTCTACCATATACTTTTCCCCGTCATTAAACGCTGAGAAAGGCACTTTGTGCAGAACACCATGAGGCACGATCACGAGTTGTTCTGTTTTAATGTCCTTTACAACAGGAGACAGGATCAGATCGTATATCTCTGCAGCCTCCCGGACAAAATTATGCATGTTTTCTTCCCTCTCCTTTTTTGTTGTCTCTTTCTTATGGCCTTCTCCAACGGCAAGCGTGATCACGGGTTCAGCTTTTCTCGCCCTGTTAGAGATATTGGGAAGCAAAAACCTGTCGATCCGGTCTTTTATTTCGTCCTCTTTCAGCGCAATCTCATAGACCTTTATCTCTTTTTTAGTCAGCAGCCATGCGTAGAGGGCATTTTTCGTGCTGTAGTATTCAAGCAGTGTTATGTCTCTATCAAGGAGTGCCTGCACTTTTTCAGCGGACACAGGTTCTACACTGATAAGAGACGCCAGCTCCGGATTCTGCAACTTAACATCTTTAATAAAACCGTCGTATTCTTCCCTGGTTTTCTCGAACTCCTCCCGCAGTCTCCGAAATTGTTCTCCGGGCCCCTTGCTTTCAAGCCTTTCAATGACCTCCATCTTTCTCTTTAATTCCAGAAGTCTCTGCTGATACAACTTGTCCTTCTCCACGACAGCCTCGTCCCTGCCTGATTTCCCCCTTATCGACTTTGATGCGAGCATTTCAAGAAATATGCGTGATTTTGCGCGCTCCGCATAATAAAACGACTCTCTGACTGAATCCCGCTCTTTCCCTTTTATAATAACCCTCACCATTCCATCATAAGGTTCGATGCGCGCGAAACCCATCACTTTCCCCTCAAGGAATATTCTTCTCTTTGCCCCGCCGAGAAGACTTCTCTGTCTTTCTATCATCTCTATCCCTTTCAGGAAATACTCTTTTGCTTTCGTATAATCCTTAAGGCCTTCGTGACTAAGACCGAGCCCAATATAGTCAGCCAGCAGAAAATCCGCGTTAGGCATGTCTCTTGTATTTTTCTTAAGTGACCGTGAAAACATCTCTTCAGCATTTCTGTAATCTCCGGTCGCTATATAGTATTTTCCAAGCCGGATGGGATAATTAAGGCGCTTGAAGATCTTGTATGCTTCCTGATATCTCCTCTGCTCCAGGTAAACGTCGCCCACGTTTGCTTCTTCCGCTGCCGTAGGCGCTCCTATGTCCCTTTTGATCCTGAGAGCGTCCTCATAAAAGACAAGTGCCTTGTCGTAATCGCCAAGATCATAATAGACATTCCCGATGTTTGTGAGGTCGTCTCCTTTCCCCCGCAGGTCCTCATTTTTTTCATGTATCTTTAACGCCTGCTCATAATAACTGCGTGCCCTGTCAGGGTCACCGAGGGCCCAATAAACAAGACCTATATTATTGACGGTGGCCCCTTCACCGGCTTCGTCTCCCATCCCCCTTTTTATATTTAACGATCGTTCATAATAGTCAAGGGCCCTGGCATAATAACCGAGGCTTGTATAAACATTGCCGATGTTTGTCAGGACGTTGCCTTCACCTTTCCTGTCGTTTAACTCTCGTCTGATTCTTAATGTCTGTTCGTAATAGACAAGCGACGAAGGATAATCACCGAGTTCAAAATAGACGACCCCTATATTTGACAGGTCCGATGCTTCACTTTTTCTGTTATTGATCTCCCTGTGTTTCGTCAGGGCCTTTTTATAATAAGAAAGAGCTTCGTGATAATTACCGAGATTCCAGTGAATGACACCGATATTCGTAAGGAATAAACTGATATAATGCTTATCATCTGTCCGTTCCGCTTCGGCAAGTCCTTTTTCCAGGTATGAAAGCGCCCCGGCAAAATCGGATTTCCTGAATTTGTCATTAGCCTGATTATAATAACTTCTCGTAATTTGAGCGTGAGCATCGAAATGAAACAGACCGAATACCGCGATGCCCAGAATGAGCAATATACAATTTTGCAGTCTGTTATTTCCGGTCTTAATGATATTCATAGTGTTCCCGGGCCGTTATTCTTTAATTATAACTTCAATCCTCCGGTTAAGCGTCCTTGAGTCCCGGTCCTTATTAGCGAGAAGAGGTTTATCTTCTCCCATGCCGCGCACTGTAATTTTATTATCATCGAGGGCGGTATGCGTCTTTAAATATTCCTTCGCGGCTGCCGCCCGTCTTTCTGAAAGACGTCTGTTATATGCCGCATCTCCCAGATCGCACGTATGACCTGTAATTTCCACTCTCCGGTTTTTATCATCCGAAAGAACTCCTATGACATGCTGTAATCTGGGCATATATCTGTCCGGCAGTTTAAAAGAATCGATGTCGAAGTATATTACGATCTTTCTGTCCCTCCCTTCCTGCGCGCTGCGTCTGCTTATGATTGCTTCCGGAAGACCGGGATTATATACCAGCCCCTTGCCATACATGACATAGGAACTGTAATAGTCCCCTAACTTATAAAATATGTCTCCAACGCTGATGTAAGGAGTAGAGAGGTCCTTTTTCACGCCTATGGCCTTTCTGTAATAATGCAGGGCCCTCGAAAATTCACCTTCCGTCTCATAAACGTCTGCAAGATTATTATAAACACGGGACAAGACCTCCGGATCGGAACATAGAGGCGCGGCCTTTATAAAGTTCCTTTCCTTTTCCCCCGGATCGACTGACAAAGTTCCTTTATCATAAAGTTCAACGGCCGTTTTGCAACCTTCACTAAAAGGTACCTGGACCGCTGTCAGTATGAGATAAATTGAAAGGGCGGCGGTTAACATCATACCATGTCCTGAAATCTCTTCATGTCCTGGAATGTATCAATCTGCCGGCAAGTTTATTTAACGGCGATAATAAGCGATCACCCTCCCCCCGGGACATGGCTGTTAACAGCCGAAGGATCATAATGAGTGACTACACCTAACGCGTTCTTTACACCCACCAGTTTTCTGCCTGAATCGTAAATGTATTCGGTACAATTACCATTTGGATCGACCATCTTAATGATGTCCCCTTTTGCGTCATACTCATATCTGGTTGTCCCTGCCGGTGTCTCTATGCACGCAAGCCTATCTCCCTGATAACTCAGCCTCGCGCTTCTGCCGGAGGGATCAGTCATACTTATGAGGCGGGAAGATTCATCGTATTCCCGTCTCCACTGATTCCCATTGGCGTCACGGACAAGTATGAGGTTACCGTTTGTATCGTAACCAAACTGAGTGCGATTTCTATTCGCATCGGTAAAAGACGATATATTGCCTGCATCATCGTAGGCTATATCCATGCTATTATCCAAAGGGTCGGTAATTCTGGTGATCCTTTCACGCATATCGTAATTCAGGATGACCGCCCTCTTTTTTCTGTCGGTGATAATGGATTTCAGGAGATTGCTTTCCTTGTCGTAGTCGTATGAGACGACATTTCCCATTTTGTCTTCTTCCCTGATCAATCGGTAATTATCGTCGTATCTTCTTACGATAATGTTGCCTTTCTCATCCCTGAAAGTGTCTGAATGTTTCTTAATCACCCTCCCCACTGAATCGTAACTGCTTCTTGAAATGACCCTGCCGCTCCGGTCCATCGCTTTTATAAGCCGATGATCTGCGTCGTACACATAGCTTATGACATTAACACCGTTTCTGGTGACGCTGACCAGCTCACCGGATGCATTATAACCATATTCTATATTGTCCCGGTCCATGCAAACGGCCTTTCTGACTCTGTCCTTCTGATCAAAGAGCAGAGAAATATTCGTACCGTTTGAGGCCGCTATTTTAACCATCCGGTTCTGTTCGTAGGTAAATGCCAGTTCCCTGCCGCCCCTGTCCGTTAAGGAAATAAGCCTGCCCTGAGGATCGAACTGATGATCGAAACCGTTTTTGTCCTTCCAGGAGAAGCCCCCATCACTCAGCCTGGTTATAAATTCCTTCGGGTTGTAGCTGAATGACGACTCTTTTTCCCCGCTTACAAGAAAATAGGCCTTCCTGTCTTCTATAAATAAATATTTGGATGTTTTGTTTACCGTCCTGTCGATCAGCAAAATGGGTGAATCGGTCTTTTCAGTATTCACTATAAATATCTCGGAAGGGACCTTTAAATTCCATCCTCTGCCGAAGACCGACGGTCCTTTGCTGCGGGAATCATAGTCGCGTACAAGTTCCAATTTCAGGGCATCACCATACGTAAAAGAAAAGTCGCTTTGGGACGTTCTGTAATCGCCGTTTGTCATCCCGGCTGAAAATGCTACCGCCCTCTTCTGCACGCCTTCGAAATTAAAGTCCCACGCCACGGCGGCCTCATGAGGTTTGCGCTCCTGCGCGACGTTCTTCAGGGCAAGGACCTCACCGTTATCCGCTACCGACTCATACCGGAAATCAAAATCCACCCCTCCGTAAAGAGAAAAAGTCCGGGTACTGGTATGAATTACGGTCCCCTCATGCCGCGTTTCAGATTTTGATTTTGACGCCGTTATTCCGGGAGTAGTGTCCGGCGTGGGAACTTTTATGAATTCATGAGTTTTCAGGAATGACAGATCAACGGGCTTCCCGCTGTTTTTGAGCCATTTCACCACGGCGGAAATCTTTGCCAGCTCCCGAAGCCTCTCCAGAACAGGGAACTCTCTCGCAAACTCATCGTAATTAACGGTGAAGTGTTCGGCGAATTTGGCGGCCACCGGGTCCGCCCCGGGGTTCTTTTCTTTAGAAATATATTCTGCCTTTACCTTGATGGCCGCTTTGCCGAATTTTATTGAATTGCGGTCCGGGCTCTCTTTGATCGGCAGATCGAGTTTTACGTCTTCGATCACGAACCACATCCTGTGCCAGGCGGATTTATTTTCAGTACCCAGGGTAAAAGAAAGATCGATTTCATTCTGATATCCCCTCACCCCGGAAGTTACTTCCTTGCGGGTTATGTTGTCTTTTCCCATACTGAGTGTCTTCAATAACCGGTCCGCCTCAAACATTATCGCACCGAAGAGAGTGTCCTTTGTGTTACCAAGGTACCTGACCTCCATTTCAGTCCCGTCATCAGGGAACTTGCCGCTTTCAATATACCCTGGCGGAGGATCGATGCTTACCCCGAGATTATCACCCGAAAACACCGCCCTCACCGCTACCGCGAAGTGGTCTTTATCCATCCTCGGCATGTGCAGTTCTTTTTGCCTTCCATTTTTAGTGCCGACCAATATCAGCTGGCCCAGCTTATCGTCCCAGTATGCGCCCGTGATCTCTTCCAGATCGGTCACAACCTCGGCAGATCTGTCAAAAAGAACTCCTCCTACGTTTACGGCGGGTGCTGAAAACAAAGGCGCGGGCAGCGTATATAAAGGCACTGTTCCCGCACTCGTCGTACTTAGCGCGGGCGTCAGGCCGGTCCCCGCGCCGGCGCCGGCGTCTTCCCCGCTGAGCCAGTCAACGATGTTTTGCAGAATTCCTTTGGAGGCTTCAGACCCGGCTTCAGCGGAGCCTGCGTCGTCAGCGGATTTTAAGATCGGGCCTATTGCCCTTCCCAGGGTTGATCCCGCCAGTGCGGATGCTACAAGTTTCCCTACCATTTCGACCTCTCAATATATTTATTGGACTTTGAAGTTTTCAAGTACCGGACGGAAATTGTCTTTTTCCATTTTCTCAAAATGGTCATTTACTGCAGTAAATGTAATGGTAAACGCCCGTCCGGATTTAACGAATATCACGATCTTTTGATATAAAACCGTATCGAGTCTCTTTGATGAAAATGCATATTCAAGTCCCCTGGCGCCGTCCACTGTTACAGCGCCTGACGCGATTTTCCTGAAATCCGTGTAATTTTGGGGATAAATCTTGTCAAGTTCGCCAATCGTTTCTTCCACCTCACTGTCTGATAATCTATCCGCATCTATCTGCATGACCTGAATATTCACGTTGTCGTCAAAATTGTCGGGACTGACAAAGGCAATT
>JBFLYJ010000112.1:0-8622 GCA_040756635.1 Nitrospirota bacterium | reverse complement strand
CCCGAAATGGTAGAGGGCGTTAAGCAGGAACGTCCCGTTTTTCCCGTAATGGGCCACGAATTTTCTGACATCTGTCTCGCTGTTCGTAATGTTGCACCGCTCCTTGCCTGTCATCAGCAGCTTAATGCCGGGCATATGCTTTTTCTCCAGAAGAACGACCCTGGCCCCGCATTCCGCTGCGCGCAAGGCGGCCATCATACCGGCGGGCCCGGCCCCGATTATCGCGAGATCATATTTTTCCGTTTTCATCTGCGGTTTCATTTTAACCCGTTTATAACAAATTATGTAAAACGTACGACTAAAGCAAGGGGGAGTTTCCGGATACCCGACTTCCGGGCTGTGTCACAATTGTCATCCTGAACTTGATTCAGGATCCAGAGGCTTGTAATACTTTAAAAAGTCTGGATTCCGGATCAAGTCCGGAATGACAATACTTCCCTTTCCGCTATTGTGACTCAGTCTGTTTGCGGGTATGACGCATTCCGTGGCTGCAACCAGCTTTTTCAGCAACCTGTTAGGTTATTATATAGACGATGAAAAAAATAATACTCGCGTCAGCCTCCCCCCGGAGAAAAGAGATTCTCGGAATAACAGGTTTGAAGTTCGGTGTGTGCGTCAGTGATTATGAAGAGGACCTTGAACTTGCGTTAAGACCTCGTGAACTCGCGAGGTTCCTTTCACGTAAAAAAGCTGAGGCTGTCTCAGGAAAATACAGAAACGCGCTTATCATCGCGGCTGACACCTTCATCGTCCTTAAAAACACAATTCTGGGAAAACCCCATACGGACAGAGAAGCGGAGAAGATGCTGGGTCTTTTAAACGGTAAGGCGCACTCCGTAATCACCGGCTTTACTATTTTAGATACCGGCACCGGCAAGAAACTATCAAGGTCAGTCGAGACAAAGGTATTTTTTAAACGGCTCAGCAAAGAAGAAATCCGCGCTTATGTCAGATCAAAGGAGCCGCTGGACAAGGCAGGGGCTTACGCGATCCAGGGGCTCGGGGCTGTATTTATCGAGAGAATTGAAGGTGATTACCTTAATGTCGTGGGGCTTCCATTGTGTGCTTTGACGGAATGTCTGAAGAAGTTCGGGGTGTCAGTTCTTATAAGATAAATAGACAGGACATAGGAATACAGAGGGTTGATCTCCATAACAGGTGTTTTATTTCAGGACATCAGGAAAATTTCCGATAAATTAAGGTAAGATCAATATAGCAGGGAATTGATTTAGGCTGTTGGGTACGAATTTGGAAAGGAAATAGGATTGATAATACAGATAAAAAGCAGCGCGGGATGTCCTAAGTTTTTTTATGTGCTTCTTATTGTGTTCGTCGCAGTAACCGCTTACTATTCATCATCTTCTCACGCTGCAGACATAACCGCAAAAGCGGCTGTTGTAATAAACAGCGAAGACGATACTCTGCTGTTTGGAAAGAACCCGGACCTTAAGCTGCCTCCGGCGAGTACGACAAAGCTGATAACGGCGATGGTCGCCCTCGATACTCTGGGACCAGATGAGGTAATTACCATCAGTAAAAAAGCGGCCAATACCGCATCGGTCCGGCCGCACCTCTCTGCAGGGGAACATATCAGCGTGAGGGACCTCCTTCAGCTTGCATTGATACGGTCGATCAACGGTGCGGCAGTGGCTCTCGCCGAAGCCTCCGCAGGAAAGGAAGAAGCGTTCGTGCCCCTCATGAATGATAAGGCTCAATCCATCAGCGCGCTCAACACCAGATTTATAAACGCCTCCGGGCTTCCGGGAAAAGGACAATACACTACCGCCCGCGATCTTGCGAAGATCATGAAAATGGCATTGTCCTATCCGGTCATCGCCGATATAATTCACACTCCGACAACAGAGCTTGACGTCAAGGGAAAGCCTGTCGTTATTACGAACACAAACAACCTGCTCTGGACGGATAACGGCCACCTTGGAGGTAAGACGGGGTATACCCGGGCAGCGCGGCACTGTTTTGTAGGCGCCTCGGACAAGGGAGACGGAACTCTCATTATCGCCCTCCTTGGGGACGCCTCGCGCAGCAGGCTCTGGATGGATGCCGAGAAACTCCTCGCAAAGGACTTTCAGGCGGGGACGATCATTATTAGTTCCAAGGACAGCAGCGTTGCCGCGAAACGTAAAAAAACTGCGCACCGTAAAAGAGCGAGGAAGAGCAGGACAAAGTCTTTGTAAATATGGAGGTACAACCTCAATAATTTACAGTGTTTTCCCCTCCCCTGGCCTGCCCCCAATAAATCCTGCCGGACATTCAACTCATTCTTTTTCATCGGCTCGATACCAAATATAGTTCTAACCCATAAATGCCGATAAATACCATTATAAGAGGGAAAGAAGTACTCACATGAAATTAATTCATAAAATGATACTCGGGTTCCTCACGGTCACCCTGTTAATCTTCGTTACCGGCAATCTTGCCGTCAATGTCAGCGAGGAAACATTCAGAAAATCTTTTATAAAAAACACCGAATTTCTCGCTGTGGACGTGCTGGATGAGATAGACAGGGCCATTCATGACAAGATAGTGCTGTTTGAAGAGTATTCCAGCAACTTGCGTCTACAGAAGACTATTATTCAATCGAATCAGGAGTTCGACAAATTAGACGATGTACAGTCTTACATAACAAACAAAGACCGGGACTGGATTTCAACTCCTGCCGGTGAAACAACACCGTTTATGCACACCATAATAGACAATCCGCAATCAAAGGAATTAAGGGAAAAGATACAATTTTATGAAGGGGAAACAGGGCATAAGATATTCAGTGAAGTGTTTGTGACAAACAAATACGGGGCCAATGTCGCCCAGACAGGCAAAACAAGCGACTACAGGCAGGACGATGAAAATTGGTGGCAGGCGACAAAGCGGGAAGGCCTTTTCGTCAAGGATGTTGCTTATGAAGACAGCGCAGGGGTCTATTCCACTGACATCGGACTTCGGATTGATGACAGACAGGGGAAATTTATCGGAGTAATGAAGGTTGTTTTGAATATCGAGAAAGTTATTAATATCCTGAAAATGGCAAGGCACAGAGGTACGTATGATGAGAACAGCGCTATGGAAATCATGTTAATAACCAAAGAAGGGAAAATAATATTTTCTTCCAGAGACAACGGTGACAATATATTACAAGACGTTTCGTTATTACTGCCGGCAGCGAAACGCATATTAAATGGAACGGGCCGCAACAGAGTGGAAACTTCCGAAATAAGAGAGGATGCCGGAAACGATGAGCTGCTTGTCACCACTGCCTATTCACAAGGTTATCATCATTATAAGGGCCTGGGCTGGCGCCTGATACTGCTGAACAGCAAAAAAGAAGTGTTCGCGCCGATCACTCAACTCAGAAGCCATATATTGAACATGTCCCTGGCCGTGACCTTGCTCGGTATAATAATAGGTCTTCTTGTGTCCGCATCTATCGTAACCCGTTTAAAGAAACTTCGGGACGCAGCAGTTAAAATCGGCAGGGGAGAGATGGACCCCGGTATTGACGTCAAGTCGCGTGATGAAATCGGGGAACTTGCCCGCACCTTCAAAAAAATGACCGAGGACCTCTCACGGACCGTGGTCTCAAAGGAATACGTCGACAATATTATCCAGTCCATATCACACCCTTTTTATGTAGTGGACGCCCACGATTACTCCATAAAACTTGCGAACACCGCCGCCGATCCTGACGGTAAATGGCAAAGCACAACCTGTCATTACCTGACACATAAAAGCGGCACTCCGTGCGGCGATAAAGACCATGGATGTCCGCTTACGCTGGTCAAAGAAACGAAGCGGCCGGCGGTCCTTGAACATCTGCATTATGACAGCGACGGCAAACTCAATCATGTAGAGGTCCACGGCCATCCTGTATTTGATGAAAACGGAGATGTCGCACAAATGATCGAATACTCCATCGACATCTCGGAACGTATCAAGGTCAAGGAGGAACTGCAGCAAAAACAGTTTGAGCTGATTGAAAAGCATAACGAACTCAACAGACTGTTCAGAGAGGTGGAAATCGCGAACAGGGAAAGACAAATAATCATGGACTCCGTGGGTGACATAATAATACTGACGGACAGTGACGGGAAAATTGTGAGGGTGAACAAGGCGGTAACAGAATTTACCGGATTGGAGTATAAGAAAATTATCGGCTTACACTGGGAAGAGCTGATTCCCCCAGAGGAACTCGAAGCCATGACTCTGCACACGGACATGACGGAATTCTTTCACAAAACGTCGCGCAAGTGGTTTGTATTAAATGCGTATCCATTGATGGACGATGAACGCAATCCCCTCGGGGCGGTCATAACCCTGAATGAAATTACCCATATAAAGAACATCACAGTGGAACTTACAAAAGCGTATGATGACCTGAAGGCGACACAGTCCCAGATGCTCCAGCGGGAGAAGATGGCCTCCATAGGACAGCTTGCGGCGGGCGTGGCGCACGAAATCAATAATCCCATGGGCTTTATATCGAGCAATCTTGGAACTCTTATGAAGTACGTAACAAAGCTTACGGATTTTATAGAAATTAATACTACAGCCGCCGATTTTATTCGGTATAAGGAGGTATCCAGCGAGATCTCCAACTCCCGGTCCAAGCTAAAGATCGATTATGTAATTAATGACATCAAAGAACTGATCAATGAGTCACTTGAAGGCGCGGACAGGGTAAAGAAAATCGTTCAGAACCTCAAGTCATTTTCCAGAGTGGATGAGGCTGAACATAAACTTGCCGACATTAACGAATGTATTGAAAGCACTCTGAATATCGTCTGGAATGAACTCAAATACAACGCGACAGTCAAAAAGGAGTATGGAGATATACCTGTGACAGAGTGCAATCCCCAGCAGTTGAACCAGGTATTCATGAACCTCCTTGTCAACGCCGCGCAGGCCATCGAGAAGCAGGGAGAGATTATTATAAAGACATGGAACGGGGACGGAACAATACATGTGACCATATCTGATACCGGCAGCGGAATCCCTCACGACAAGATCGGCAAAATATTTGAACCCTTTTATACTACAAAAGAGGTCGGCAAGGGTACGGGGCTGGGCCTGAGCATAAGTTACGATATTGTGAAAAAACATAATGGTGAAATCACCGTCGAGAGCGAGGCAGGCAAAGGGACGACATTTTCGGTAAACATACCTGTTGTCAATCCTCAGCAGTGCAAGACCGTTCCCTCTTAAAGACGTTCATATCAGAACCATGCTCCCTGAATGTCCATCAGTATCTTATTCTGCAGGGGATCACCGGACAGAGCAGAGTACCGCAGAAGCGGCATCGTGACTCATCATAACATGCAGGAGCAGGCTTTCTTCGTTAATCAGGGATTTTATCAGCATATGCTGATGTATAATAAACCATCATGCTTTCAATCGGAAATCTCACATTGCCGTCCCCGCTTGTCCTTGCCCCAATGGCAGGGATAAGCGACCTGCCGTACCGGATGGTCAACAGGTCTCTGGGCTGCGGCTTTGCCTACACCGAGATGATAAGCGCCACCGCGCTGGCGTACAAAAGCAGAACTACATTGAAAATGCTCGAGACAAACGCCGATGACAGGCCGCTCGGTGTACAGATCATGGGGCGCGAACCGGAGTTCATTAAAATGGCCCTGGACCAGATTGCGGAGACCGGGTGCGATTTGATCGATTTCAATGCCGCCTGTCCCGTGAAAAAGGTCGCCTCAAAGGGAAAAGGGGCAGGCCTTCTTCAGGAGCCCCTGCTGCTGCAAAGGCTTCTTAAGCTGATAGTTGAATCCACAGCCCTGCCTGTCACGGTCAAAATACGCTCCGGCTGGGACGAGACTTCCGTCAACGCGGTAGAGACGGCCGCCCGGGCTCAGGACGCCGGGATCAGCGGGCTTGTCATTCACGGAAGGACAAAAAATCAGATGTACCGCGGAGGGGTCGATTACGACATTATAAGGAAAGTGAAAGAGTCGCTTTCGATTCCGGTCATCGCCAGCGGGGACGCGCTGACACCGGAACTTATAAAGAAAATGTTCGACGAGACCGGATGCGACGGGGTGGCTGTGGCGAGGGGCGCGCTCGGTAATCCCTGGATATTCCGTGAGACATTGGCTCTTCTTGAGAACGGACAAAAACCGTTCCGGCCTGACATTCTTGAGATGACACAAACGATGAAAACCCATCTGATTTCGATTGTGGAATTTCTGGGTGAGAAGAAAGGCATTATACACTTCCGGAAGTTTTTCTCATGGTATACAAAGAAGCTGCCTGTAAAGGAACTGAAAGTTCGGGCATTTGTCTCAGAGACCCTGGACGAGATGCTGCAATTAGTAGATGAAGTCGCGAATGTCGACAAAGACCGCCGCTACAGTTCTATAATGAAACCGTCCCTCCGGTGAAAGTCAGGCCGCGGACCTTTATGTTCAAGCGCCCAGTATGTCGCCGGGCCGTTTACCTGTTTGATGACGGCGCTTAAAGCTGCCTCCACGACCTTGTCAGCCGGGATAATGACTTCCAGATTGATATTCACGAAAAGCCGAAAGGCCTCCGGGCTGTGCTCAATAATAACCGGAAGTGAATTAATGGCCGGCTCCTCCTGCATGTCCTTACGATAGTCATTGAAGCGGTATACGTTCCAGTCACCTGCAGGTGATATGTTGAATTCCCAGTATCGGGGGGAATTTCTCACACCAAGAAAAAGTTCAAAACATGTATCTTCCCAGAGTGCTTTTTTACGGGACGTCTTGCGCGCCGCGGCAGGAAGCCCAAGTCCCGCAACAGGACCGGTGAGCGTATACCCGAGGGTAAAAATATCGGAATCCCTTTTGATACTGGCTTTGAGCCGGAGACCGGAGACCGCGCCGTCCGAAGTAAAGGGCCGCAGGGATAAGTCCTTAACTTTCATCTCAGGTCCCTGATGATGCGGCGGATGGCTTTTTCCTGGGATTCGATGCTTTCTGTAAGCCTGAACTGGACAAGCGCCCTGACAAGATTATGCTCAGGGCTTCGCACCCTGAAATAGGCATTGCCCTCCAGGTAATCGGTAAAGAACCTCAGCCCCAGCTCGAAGGCCATGAGTCGGACTGAGTCATAAATATGTTCAAAATCGCTCTCAGTGAGGAACGTGTTCGCCATTGAGAGATACCCCTTCAGAATGAACCTGCAGAGGTCCGGCTCAAAATGAACGTCCTTCCACTCGTCAGTCTCTTCTCCAAGGAGATTGCAGCCTGAGCGGAGACAGTCGCCGATATCATAATGGACCAGACCCGGCTTGACGGTATCGAGGTCGACAATGCCTGCCGCATGTCCGGTAATACTGTCGATCAGGATATTGTTCACCTTCGGGTCTCCGTGGACCGTACGGATACGCAGTCTGCCCTGCTGTTTTGCGGTCTCAAGCACATGCGCCAGGTCCCTGCGCTCCCGCACAAACCGGGCGCAATGGTCGATTTCAGGGGAATGTTTGCTCCGGACAGCTGAAAGGACATCGTGATAATGCCGGAGGTAGCCCGGAGTAATATGAAATCCCTCCAGTGTGTCCAGGAGGCCTTCCGGCTTCAGGTCGCTCAGCAGAGCGTGAAACATTCCGAGCGCATAGCCGACCTCTTCAGCGTGTCCGGCATCTTTTATTATGTCAAAAGACACGGTGTCATCTATAAAACTGATAGCTCGCCAGAACGCTCCGTCCGGAGCATACCAGTGGTCACTGCCGTCCTGAGCCGCGATCACAAGAGGGACTTCCCACCTCCGGTCCTCCTCCAGCCGGATTTGTCCGAGTCTCATCCGGGCATGGTCCGTCGCGATACGCATGTTATTCATTACACGCTCGGGATGAAGAAACACATGTGTGTTAATGCGCTGAAGGATAAAGTGACTTTCCGTTTTACGGTCCAGGGTCACAAGATATGTATTGTTTATATTGCCGTGTCCGAATTCATGAATATCCACGATTCTTCCTGACGGCAGGAATTGCTCCGCGGCGGCAAATAGATTTTTCAGTATCTTTCTCCCTTGCAAATAATATACATAAATACCCTGTTTGAAATTGCTCTTACGGTTTTGCTCCGTATCCAGCAATTATTGTACAATAACAGCGGACCGAATATGAGTTTTAAATATATAAGACAAATGCCGGATGTCGGTGATATCCTCTCTTCAATCCCTCTTTCCAGTAATTTGGGAAAGATCAAGGCAGGGAGAGACCGGGAGATTATCGACGTCTTCAAAGGTGAAAGCGATAAATTTATCGTGATCATCGGGCCCTGCTCTGCCGACAACGAAGACGCAGTCTGTGAATACGTCACCCGCCTGGCCCGACTGCAGGAGGAAGTAAAGGAAAAGCTCATTCTAATTCCCCGTATATACACCAACAAACCCCGGACAACCGGCGAGGGATATAAGGGCATGGCGCACCAGCCGAAACCCTCCGAGGCGCCGAATATGGTGAAGGGGCTCAAGGCAATCCGCAGGATGCACATAAGGGCCATGAAGGAATCACACCTTACGGCAGCGGACGAGATGCTGTATCCGGGCAATTATCCTTATCTTGAAGACATACTCAGTTATGTGGCGGTGGGCGCCCGTTCTGTTGAAAACCAGCTCCACCGTCTCACTATCAGC
>JBFLYJ010000111.1:0-8625 GCA_040756635.1 Nitrospirota bacterium | reverse complement strand
AGCGTCCAACCGGCGCCGGCAAGCCATTCTCCTTTTGATTCAGTGTCATACTGAACTTCACCGAATGCGTACAACCTGTCTGTCAACCGGATATTATTTTCGAGTGACACCCGGACATCACCTTCGGTATCCAGCCAGACAGAGCTTTCAAACATAAACGGCAGGAGATACCTGACCCCGATTATCCCCCTGTGGTCCTGTTCCCCGTCCGTCAGGACACCACCTGCAAAGGCCTGAAAGAAACGGTCGAAATATCTTTCATACGTAAGCACCGCCTCGTAGTCTTTATTCCATCCGGCTTCCCAGACGCCCCTGAATGTGTTGCGGGTGTCGGCGGCCACTATCTTGCCATCAGTCATCTGGGTGAGCAGGGAGGCATCAGCCCATACATACCAGTGCTCGGTGAACAGCCTGTTTCTGATCTGTGCAATCATGGGGTCCAGCTCAGAGCCTTCATAATGTACAATACGGGCCATGCCTGCATCCATGTGATACAGTATGTGGCAGTGAAAGAACCAGTCCTTTTCTTCGTCTGCATAAAATTCGATGGTCCTTGTGCCGAGCGGTGGAACATCCACTGTATGTTTGAGCGGAGAGTAATCGCCATGTTTATTGACGACCCGGAAAAAGTGGCCGTGCAGGTGCATGGGGTGGTGCATCATGGTCTTGTTGACAAGCACGAAGCGGACATTCTCCCCCTTTTTTATTCTTATCATGTCAGCCTCATTCAGTGTCTTGCCGTTCAACGACCATACATAACGTTCCATATCACCGGTCAACTCGAGTATGACCTCGCGCACCGGATATTCTTCGGAGAGGGCTGTTGAATTAATGGAACGAAGCTTGTCATAAGGAGGAAGGGGGCGTTCTTCCATGGGCATTGTCATTCCTTCATGGTGCATCATGCCTTCCATTCCGTTATCCATCTGCATGCCGTCATGTCCGCCGTGCATTTTATAGAGGTTTGGCTTAGGGACATCCGGCGCTGCAATCTGCTGTCCTTCACCGATAAACAGAGAAGTGAATCCTGATCCGTCCTGAGCGGTCACGCGAAATTCATAAGCGCCTTTGTCAGAAACAGTGATAATCACATCGTATGTTTCGGCAACGGCGATGAGAAAACGGTTCATCATTACGGGCTGGACAATCATGCCGTCTGCCGATATGACGTTCATGCTCCCTCCGGCAAATTGCAGGTAAAAATATGATGATGCTGCGGCATTGATAATCCTCAGGCGTATGGTTTCTCCCGGAAGGGCGTTAAATTCAGCTGAAGGCTCCCCGTTGACCAGAAAACGGTCGTAAGCAATATCCGAAATATCCATGGGAGGCATGCGTTCCCGGGAACGCTTAAGGACATCCGGGACGGCATTAGCCCTGACAGCTCCGAGAAGGCTTTGAAGCGATCCTTTTTGTAGTGAATAATAATCGCTCCCGCTTTTAAGTGTACGGAGTACCTTGTACGGGTCTTCGTCTGTCCAGTCCGAGAGGACAACGACAAGCTCTTTGTCAGTTTTTATATCAGTAATGTCTGTCTCTATTACAATAGAACCGTACACCCCTCTCTGTTCCTGAAGTCCGGTATGGGAATGATACCAGTATGTTCCTGAATGTTTTATCGGGAATTCATATGTAAAAGTGCTGCCCGGCAGGATAGGGGGGGTGGTGACATAAGGGACGCCGTCCTGCAGGTTTGGCAGCAGCACTCCGTGCCAGTGAATTGAGGTCTCAACGTCCATCTCATTATGAACGTGAATCCTGGCGAGGTCACCTTCTTTAAATCTCAGCGTCGGCCCCGGGATGGAGTCATTGATCGTCATGGCCTTCACGTTGCGGCCCGTAATATTGACGTCCCGGTACCGGATTGTGAGGTTGTATTCCCTGACTTCTGATGATGCGAGGCTATTGATAGAGAGAAGAAGAATGATCAGTACAGCTATCCTGAATTTCATAATGAGCTCCTTGTATGACGGCCGCTCCTTCTGGTTTGCCGGTATTATACAAAATATCGTCCTCATGTAATCAAAAAATATTGTATCGAATTACGAGCAGGAAACATGGTCTTTACTTTTTATAGGCACGTTTCTATACTAATTGCGTCATTATGGCGCAATGCCGTTTAAGAATATGACCTGACAGGTCAGAATGACGCATTAATAATAATGAAGTATTTCTCCGGATCAATATGACATGGCCCAGAAAAACCTGGAATTGAATGTTACCATCCTGGTTGTAAGTCAGAAAGGAGACAGGAGGTGGGAGAGGCTCGTCTCGTACCTGAAGAGCAAGGGGGCTGCTATCCAGTGGGTCGAAACCGCCAGGGAGACTTACGACGTATTAAAGAAGCACCACGTAAACATCATGATCGTTGACTATGACCTGCCCGACGTCAGGGGTTTGAAGCTACTGAGAAGGGCCAAGGGGCTCAGGCCACACGTTGAGCTTATCTTCCTTTCGGAAAAGATCACCGTCTCCAGGGCGATTGAAGCCATGAGGGAAGGGGCCTACGATTTTTATGAATTTCCCATTAATTCAAGACTTATTATAGCAGTGATAGAAAAGGCGATCGAAAAACAGGCCCTCTTTGTCGAGAAGACCGAGCTGGAACGGAGGGTCAGGGAGAGGTTCGATTTCGGGAAGGTCGTGGGCAGGAGCAAGGCCATGCAGCACGTTATGGAAGTCGTGGCCTCTGTGTCGCCGAAGAACGTAAATATCCTGCTGACCGGAGAGACCGGCTCCGGCAAGGAAATGATCGCCAACGCGATACATTACAACAGCCGCCGCGCCGCCAAGCCTTTTATAAAAGTAAACTGCGCGGCCTTCAGCGAGGGGGTGCTTGAGTCGGAGCTGTTCGGCCATGAAAGAGGGGCATTCACGGGGGCCATTACCAAGAGAGTAGGGCGGTTCGAACTCGCCGACGGAGGGACGATATTCCTCGATGAGATCGGGGACATCTCCTTAAGCACCCAGATCAAACTCCTCAGGGTCATCCAGGAGAAGGAGTTTGAAAGGGTCGGCGGAAACGAGACCATAAAGGTGGACGTCCGGATAATCGCCGCTACGCATCAGGATCTGAAAAAACTGATCGAAGAGAAGAGGTTCCGGGAGGACCTGTATTATAGGCTGAACGTCGTATATATTGAACTGCCCTCGCTCCGTCAGAGGAAGGACGATATCCCTCTGCTGGTCAGTTTTTTCATTAACAAGTTCAATGAGGAGAAGGACTATCAGATCAAGGGGATAACCAACGAGGCAATGCAGATCCTTCTGAATTACCAGTGGCCCGGCAATGTCAGGGAGATGGAAAATGCCATTGAATCCGCCATGGCGCTGGCCGAAAAGAACATTATTGAAGCAAAGTATCTGCCCTCTTTTTTATTGCTTACCCAGCCGAGAGACTCGAATTTCTACCAGATCCCGCAGGACTATACATTAAGAGAGATTGAAAATGAGATCATCAGACAGGCCCTCGAAAAAAAAGGCGGCAACCAGACAAAGGCGGCAAAGATGCTCGGCATAGGCCGCAGGACCCTGCAGCGCAAGCTGAAGGAAATGTAAGGCGGTCTTATCCGGGACGTTCTCCTTCCTGTATTAACATTCAACACTCTTAATTTCAGTAATAGATAGCCCGGCAGTCGGCAAGGCCTTCCGTGTTTCAGCTCGATAGTCCAGTTTGCAGAAAGTCCATTTGGTACTGTTCCTTACGTTATTTAAGACAAAGTGCGTCAAATTAGCACATGTAAATTATTAAATAAACCATAATGCGCCATATTGGCCCAATAATGTTTGCGGAATTCCACGCTGGATAAAAGAAGAACGATGAGAAGGGAATTCATATTTCAGCATGCGCTTATAATCCGGGAACAGGCCATGGGGGCCGTTTGCAGGGGGAGCGACGCTCCTGATGCCGTCCGGGAATTAATATCGCGGGGCCTGAATCTGATTCATGCCCCGATGAAAAACCGCTCCAGTGCTTGGTATGAATATTGCTTTCTGGAAAATGAGTATTTGATATTCATAAAGATATAGAACAGGGCATCAGACCCTGTCACCTTATCATTCGGGAGAATGAAAATGAACTTGCCTTCGGGTACAAAAGATGATCCTCCTAACCACCTTTCCACTTCCCTGAAATTCGGATGCGGTGAGTCCAATAAACTGCTGATGCACAGCCTCTGGCCGGACGTAACGCCTGAGAAATGGGCGGACTGGAAATGGCAGATGGCAAACACGCTGAAGTCCATTGAGCCGCTTGCAGTAATGCTTAACCTCAAACAGCATCAGGTGGCGCGGTATAAACGACTGATCGATATTTACCGCTATGCCATCACCCCTTATTATTTTTCGATAATCAACTGGTTTGACACTGAGGACCCCGTGCGGAAGCAGTGCGTACCTGACCTGAAAGAACTGGAAGTCAGGATCGTCGGCAATAATGACCCTCTTGATGAAGAGAAGGACATGCCTGTACCGGGCCTTGTCCACAGATACCCTGACCGGGTGCTTGCTGTGGTAACGAATATGTGCTCGATGTACTGCCGGCACTGTACTCGAAAGAGGATATGGGAGGGAGGGGAGGAAGGAGCGGTCACGCCCTCCGAACTCGCTGCCATGGTCCATTATATAAGGAAGTCCCCGGAGGTAAGGGAGGTCGTTGTGTCCGGAGGAGACCCGCTTACCATGAATCTTGACCTTCTTGACTGGTTTCTCGGCGAGCTCGGCCTGATTTCGCACGTTGAAGTCATCAGGATAGGGACGAGGGTGCCGGTCGTTCTGCCGATGAAGGTGACCGACGACCTTGTCAGTATGCTGGCCACTCACAGGCCGCTCTGGGTCAATACGCAATTTAATCATCCTAAAGAGATCACACCTGAATCACAGGCCGCGTGTGACAGGATATTGAGGGCCGGCATACCGGTATCAAACCAGACTGTTCTCCTGAGGGGTATCAATGATTCACCGGAGGTAATGAAGGCCCTTTGTCACGGGCTGCAAAGGATAATGGTCAGGCCGTACTACCTGTTTCAGTGCGATCCGGTCAGAGGTGTCGAGCATTTCCGTACAAGTATCTGGAAGGGAATCGAGATCATCGAAAAAATGCGGGGCCATACCGGAGGGCTTTGTATCCCTCAATTTGTGGTCGATGCCCCCGGCGGGGGAGGCAAGGTACCGTTGCAGCCGTTTTATCTCCTTTCGGCATCGGACCGTGAAGTCCAGCTCCGGAATTATGAGGGCATGATCATAAAATACTTCAACCCCCAGGAAACGGACATCCCTGCGTTCAGGAAGACGGGGGGCAACGGCAGGGATGAGATGGATCTCCGGGGCCTGAATGAACAGGCGGTCCCATCTGTGCCCAAAGAGACATCAAGATACAGAAGGAGAATTAAGAAGAACCTGGTGCCGCTCTATAAAGGAGATGCTTAATGAAGATCGGTTTTACGTATGACCTGAGACGGGATTATACCGCAATGGGGTTTTCGGACGAGGAGACAGCGGAATTTGACAGCGATGTAACGATCAATGCCATTGAGCGGGTCCTGCTGGAGCTTGGGTACGAGGTCGAGAGAATAGGAAATATATATGAACTGACCGGACTGCTCGCGGCAGGAAAGCGCTGGGATCTGGTATTCAACATCTCGGAAGGTCTTTACGGTGCCGCAAGGGAATCACAGGTGCCGGCCCTTCTTGACGCGTACAGGATACCATACACGTTTAGTGACCCGCTTGCTCTGGCGGTCTGCCTTGACAAGGCAGTTGCGAAAACACTGGTGATGCGCGCGGGGGTGCCCACCCCTGAGTTTTTTGTCGTGCGTCTGCTGGAGGACATCTTGCGCGACGGGCGACTTCATGAAAATATATACCCTCTTTTTGTAAAGCCGCTGACAGAGGGGACCGGCAAAGGCATCAGCGCGGCATCAATCGTGTGGGACATCAGTGCGTTCAATAGTCAGTGCGCGGACCTGCTTGCACGTTTCAACCAGCCGGTACTCGCCGAGAAGTACCTTCCAGGCCGTGAGTTTACGGCCGGCATAATCGGCACCGGAGAGAGCGCGGAATGTATAGGAGTCATGGAGATAACTCTCAATAAAGATGCTGAACCGGATGTTTATTCCTATCTTAACAAGGAGCATTACGAAGAAAGAGTGGACTATTCGCTTGTTGAAGACGAGGCTATAATCAGCGGGGCCGCGGACATATCACTTAGGGCATACAGGGCCCTGGGCTGCAGGGACGCGGGACGGGTGGACCTGAAAGCGGATGCCCATGGGAATCTCTGTTTTCTGGAGATCAACCCTCTTGCCGGTCTTCACCCTGTCCGCTCAGACCTGTCGATTATGTGCGGGAAAATCGGAATTCCCTATGCGAAACTGATATCAAATATTGTAGATTCCGCATTGCAGCGGGTCCGCGGGGTACCGGATACAGTGGATGCTTAGTCAAATAGAGAAGTACGTAATTCCCTCTTTCCTGAAAGCGACAGCGATAAAAAATTAGAATGAAATCGCCTGGACGGGGACCAGATGTAGAATGAAGAAAGTCCCGGTATTTATGAATGACTCAAATTATGATGAGGCGTGCCTTATATGAAAGTAGCGGTTGTTTATAATGAACCGGTAAAGGGAAAACCGGACTCGGAAGACGTACTTGATGAAGTTGACTTCGTGGTCCGTTCATTATCAGAGCTTGGTCACAGTCAGAAGCTCTTTCCGATCAGATGTGTTTCCGAAAGAAAGGGGAGCAGTCCGGGAAGTGCCAATCCGCCGTCCATTTCTCTGAACGAGGCCGTGTTCTATCTCATGTTCCAGTTGAAGAAATATAAGCCTGACGCTATATTCAATCTGGTCGAGGGGGTCAATGACGATCCTGTGTACCAGCAGTTTTTTGTCCTTCTGTTTGAGTACCTTGGATATCCCTTTACCGGTTCAGGGTACAGTGCCATGCTGAGCACCTCGGACAAGAGCATTGCTAAAACTATTATGAACGGCTTCAATATCGCCACGCCTGCCTACGATGAATACCGGGGAATTAATAAAGGCATCTCCGGGAGGCCGCCGTGGATAGTCAAACCCGCGCTTGAGGACGCCTCAATCGGGATCGATGAGACTTCCGTCTACAGTAATAAGAAAAACATGGTGACGACACTGCCCCGGATATATGAGAGGCACGGCAGACAGACATTAATAATTGAGGAATATATTAAAGGACGGGAATTCAATGTCTCTCTGCTGGAGCAGCCGGGAGGACAGGTCGAGGTCCTGCCTGTTGCGGAGATCGTCTTTACAGACTGGCCAGAGAATAAGCCGATGATTGTGGGATACCAGGCTAAGTGGGACAGGAAGTCATTTGAGCACCGGCATACCGAGAGGCGGTTTAATCCGCTTGACTTAAAGCCGGACATCCTGGAGCGCACGGCGCTTAAATGCTGGAAGGTATTCAGACTCAACGGGTATGCGAGGGTAGATATCAGGCTTGCGGAAGACGGTACGGTCTTTGTGCTTGAGATCAACGCGAATCCATGTATATCAGCCGACTCCGGTTTTATTGCCGCAGTAAGGCAAGCGGGACACCCGGACTCGTATTTCGTGAATACCGTACTGGAAGTTTCGATGAGGTGAACCATGCTGAATACCGCTGAGGTAAAGATAAGCCTCCGGAATTTTGTGACATACCGCGATCTGAACGAGATTAGAAAAATGCTTGAGGATGACGGCTTTTTCAAGCCCTCGGAGATTGAGGTGGCGCTGGAGCTGGTCGAAGACGGCGTAGTTAAGGGGAGCAACAGCGACTATAATTTTATCATTGCTGAATATGACGGGAATATAGCGGGATATATATGTTACGGCCCGATACTGGTTACCGACAGGAGATATGATCTGTACTGGATAGCAGTGAAAAAAGAATCCAGACGCAGGAACATAGGGAGTCTGCTGCTTGTTAACGCCGAAAGAAATATCATGAATATGGGAGGTGCGATTGTTTATATCGAGACCTCATCACTCCAGAGCTATCTGCAAGCAAGACAGTTTTATTCAAGGCACGGCTACCATGAAGTGGCGCGCATTCCGGATTATTACGCAGAGAGGGACGCCAGGATCGTTTACATGAAAAGGCTCCAGCCCGCCTCTTCCTGAATCCTGCCAAGAGAAGGGTTTCGAACACATTCGGCGTTTTAGTGAGCAACAGCCTTCTTACTCGTCAAAGCTCAATTGTAACGATTAATTATGTTGATTGAAATGTCCTGACTCTCGTAACAGGACTGGAGCTGAAGAGCTTACTTTTCAACCATAACCATCAGGCGGTTGCACTCGAATGTGTTACCGCCCGTACCCTTCAATGCCTGTTCGTATGCCCTGCGCGTTTTTTTCGCGTTCGCGTCTAAAAGCATGCCGATGTTTTCGCATGTCTTGAAGAGTGATATGGACTCGATATTGATAACGTTGGTGGATGCCAGTTTGTCTTTGTGCTTCTCATAAAACTCAGAGAGATGTTGCATGCCCTGCTGCTGTCTGTTTTTGATACGCTCTACGAAGGGAGTAATGGCAAGGGCATTTTTATTTACACTGAAATCTTCTTTATTGACGATCAGTTTTTTATCAAGATTGCTGAGAAAGATGGAGAAAA
>JBFLYJ010000110.1:0-8657 GCA_040756635.1 Nitrospirota bacterium | reverse complement strand
AATGCTATCTGAGCGATGCAGGCTTTGGGAAATAATTTATTTTTCGATACCATAAACGCAATTTATTAAGAACTATATTTATGAAAGCCACAGTTCCTGTCATACCGGCGAAAGCCGGTATCCGGTGAAGCTGCATATAAAGTCCTGGATTCCCCCGGCTAACGGCCTGCCGGGGCAGGCTTGTCAAGCCCGGAATGACGGCCATAAGGCTTTCTCAAGCCATGTTTTAGTAAATCAGGGTCCGCTCACGCTGATATCATAGAGTGCCTTGCCGACAAAAAAATCCCCCCATGCGATACCTATGTCCGGAAGGGTTGATTTCATGATCCAGTCCGCGGCCGGGGCGGACCTCGCGGTCAGTTCGGCGATGCTGAAATGGGCCATGAACACAGTGCCGTAAATAACGATCAGCCCGTTCAGGAGATAGCCGTATACCGCGGTCTTTCTCGACATAAAAAGCAGTGTAACGACTACCGCATCTATCAGGGGGAACAGAAACGCCAGGAACTTCGTGCCGCTGAAATGAAAAACAGCAGGATCCAGCGTGTCTTTCACCATAAAATTATGGATCCTGTAATGAAGCATCAGATTGGACACCGCGAGCAGAAATAGCGCTGTTATCAATGCCTTTCGTGTCATGGCCGGATCAAAAGGGAAACGCCGCGATATGACCGAGATAAAATGTCAGGCTGATAACTATAACGTGGAGTATCCACCAGCCGGTTTTGTATCTCATGAAGTATTTCAGCATGTTCTCACCATAGCAGGTTACCGGCAGTATATACCACGGCGATCCCCAGAAGATGGATGAGCCACCACCATCCCCTCAGGAAACTTATTCCTGCCGAATACTTTTCTGCGCTCATATAGACATCCTTTTCTGATTTAACTGAAGCATTTTTCAGTCGGTGCCTTTTGCCATATATGCCTTGATGTCATTGAGCTCCGACACGTAAGAGTCATGGCTCTTTTCATCTTCCAGCAAATGCGACAGCAGCAGCTTCGGAATTGGCAGGCTGCTCATTTCGAGCGCCTGCTCGGCCGTTTCTATAGCGTTCTTTTCCAGTGTCATGTGCTTATCGATAAGGGTCCCTACGACCTTTAAATCATCGGTAGTGAACGTGACTGTTGAATGCACACTCTTCTGGATCGTCTTGAGAATATGCCTGTGTTTTTCCGAGTCCATCCTGAGCATGTCGATGACCGCCTTGACCATCGGATTATTACTGTCATTTGTCAGTTTCCTGGCCTCATCGATCGTCTTCTCTTCAAGAATTATCCACCTGCTGACCAGGTCGTCAAATTTTTTTCTGTTTTCAGGTAATGTCATAATATTCCCTTTCTTAAATTCAAGTATCTGATGCCGTGTAAAAAGCTTATCACTTTTCCAGAAGTTGTCAACTCCATGCCGCCTCCACTTCCATTGAACGGCCATGCCTGCCTGTGCGGCAGTGGGCTGCGACAGGCCTCACTGGCCTTTTACAGCTTATGGCGACCGGGATTGCGGTCCTGAAAGCGGGTTCTTCTATACTTCGTATCAGTTTTATTGTAAGATTGTAGATAAGCCTCTTCGATTATGGTATAGTTTTCGTTCGAATTTCATACACAATAATAAATCGTCCACAGGATAACGATACTCATGCCGACAAAAAAATCGGGACAGAAACCAAAAACACCGGGGAGGGGAATAGATCCCGCCGGGAAGAAGGCATTGCCTGTGCTAAAGAGAGCTGTTCATTATAAACAAAAGGACACTGCGGAGCCCTCCCACATCGTCGGCATAGGCGCATCCGCAGGAGGCCTTGAGGCATTTTCGCAATTTTTCAGAAACATGTCCGCCGACAGCGGGATGGCCTTTGTGCTGGTATCGCACCTGGATCCTACCCATAAGAGCATCATGGATGAACTGCTGCGCAAGTACACTTCCATGCCCGTGTACCAGGTACAAGATGGAATGGAAGTGGCGGCCAACCATGTGTATGTAATCCCCCCGGACAGGAACATGGCGATATTTCACGGTAAGCTCCAGTTGATAGACCCCCCCGAACGGCGGGGCTTCAGGCACCCTATCGATTATTTTTTACGCACCCTGGCGGAAGACCAGGGAGAAAAGGCCATTGCCGTGATCCTTTCAGGGACCGGCACTGAAGGGACCCTCGGACTCAGGGCGATAAAAGGCGAAGGGGGGCTGGTCCTTGTACAGGACATAAAATCCGCCAAGTACGACGGAATGCCCGGCAGCGCCATAGCCACGGGCCTTGTAGACTACATCCTCCCTGCGGAAAAAATGCCGGACCAGCTTCTGAAGTATGGCAAGCAACGGCGCGGCAAACCTGAAGCCACGGAAAAGGACCTCCGCAAATCTCCCGACGCCCTGCAGAAGATATTCTTCCTCATCCGCAACGGCACGGGCCATGATTTTTCTTCATATAAGCTGAACACCATCGTGCGCCGTATCGAACGCCGGATGGCCGTCCACCAGATCGAGCGACTGCCCTTGTATGTCAATTTCCTCAGGGACAACCCGTCAGAGGTGGACATGCTGTTTAAGGAACTGCTCATCCGGGTCACCAATTTTTTCAGGGACCCCAAGGTGTTTGATGTGCTGACGGAAAAAGTGCTGCCTCACCTGTTCGAACACACGACACATGAAAACATACGAGTCTGGGTCCCGGGCTGTTCCACGGGCGAGGAGGCATATTCTCTTGCCATTGCGATCCATGAATTAGTGACCAAAAAAAACCTTGATTATAAAATACAGATCTTCGCGACCGATATAGACAACGAGGCGATCGAGGCCGCCCGCAACGGCATATACCCTGAAAGCATCTCCGTCGATGTATCGCCCGAACGCTTGAAGCGTTATTTTGCCAAGCAGGACAGCAGCTACCGGATAAACAAAAAGATCCGGGAGATGGTGGTCTTTGCCGTACAAAACATCATTAAAGACCCGCCCTTTTCGAGGATTGACCTGATAAGCTGCAGGAACCTCCTTATTTACCTCGGCAATGAGCTCCAGAAAAAACTTATACCGCTCTTTCATTACTCCCTGAAGCCCGAGGGAATACTATTACTCGGATCTTCAGAGACCATAGGCCAGTTTTCCGATCTCTTTGCTGCTTTTGATTCCAAATCGAAATTCTTCAAACCGAAGAGCGTTCCGCCACAGCACCCGGTCGCTCTGGGGTATCCCGGCATATTCCCTGACAGGCCCGGCAAGCCGGGAATGCCTGTCGATACCGACAAGACACCGGATATCAGCATCGGTGACCTTACGGAAAAGATACTGCTTAAAACATACGGCCCGCCGTGCGTGATCATCAATGAACACGGCAACATCCTGTACTTTCATGGGAAGACGGGCAAATACCTGGAGCCCGCGCCCGGAAAGGCCAACCTGAACATCCATGAAATGGCGAGAGAGGGACTCCGGCTCGAACTGAGAACAGCGATCAGGACGGTCATAAACAAGAAGAACGATGTATATTTCGAAAACCTGAAGGTCAAGACCGACGGGGGGGTTCAGCCTTGCAACCTCAAGGTCAAGCCGTTAAGTGAACCCAACCTGAGAGGGCTGCTCATGGTTATTTTCGAAGATGCTTCAGAATATCAGCAGCCCAGGGCAAAGAAGCAGACTGCAAAAGACAGCCCGCCGCGCCTCGAAGAGCTTGAATTCGAACTTAAGTCCACTAAAGAACAGCTCCAGACAACCATCGAGGAGCTTGAGGCATCCAATGAGGAACTGCAGTCCGCAAACGAGGAGCTGCAGTCCGCCAACGAGGAACTGCAGAGCACTAATGAAGAGCTTGAGACCTCCAAGGAAGAGCTGCAGTCCGTTAATGAAGAACTCATGACGGTCAATGCCGAATCCCAGAACAAGATCGACGAACTGACGCAAGCAAGCGATGATATGAATAACCTGCTTGCGAGCACGGACATAGCGACCATTTTTCTTGACAGCGACCTCCGCATAAAGCGCATTAACCCGCCCGCGGCCAACGTGATCAAGCTGATACATACTGACGTCGGACGGCCTATCAGCGATATTGTATTGACCCTGGAATATGAGAACCTGGAAAAAGACGTAGAGCAGGTGCTGAGGACCCTCATCCCTGTGCAAAAAGAGGGCTTTGACAAATCAGGGAAGTGGTATCTCATGCGTATCCTGCCGTACCGCACGGTGGAAAACGTCATCGACGGCGTTGTTATCACGTTCGTGGACATCACCTCACAGAAAAAATTACAGATGGAGCTGGTTGACGCGCGGGACTACGCCGAGTCCATGGTCATGACCGTTCGTGAGCCGCTGCTGGTCCTGGATTCGGGCTTGCGTGTCGTATCCGCGAACCAGGCGTTTTACAGCCGTTTTCGTGTCTCGAAAGATGATACCTTGAACAGGCGCATTTATGAACTGGGAAACGGGCAATGGGACATCCCTAAGCTGAGAGAACTCCTGGAGAAAATTCTCCCCAAAAAGACCACATTAAATGACTTTGAAGTGGAACATGATTTCCCAACAATAGGTCATAAAAAGATGCTCCTGAACGCCCACAGCATAAAATAGAGCGGAAAAGGGACGGAGCTGATAATACTCTCGATAGAGGATGTTACGGAAAAAACAGGCAAGGGGCAATAGAATAAAAACGGGCGATGGGCGATAGGCAATAGAATAAAAACAGGCGATCCCATAGCCCATAGCCTATAACGCATAGCCTGACCATTTAATTATGAAAAAATCAACCAACAAACTACCCGCTGAAAAATCTAAAACCCAGACTCCGAAACCCAAATCTCCGAAGTCCAAACTCCAAACTCCAAACCTGGACTCGTTGCGAAAGAGGGCCGAGGCACAGTTAAAAAAACAGGAGAAGCGGCTTGAGTACTTATCAACGCAAGACATTAAAAAACTCATCCATGAACTCGGAACATACCAGATCGAGCTGGAGATGCAGAACGAAGAGCTGCGGAGGGCGTCTGAAGAAGTCGAGGAATCACGTGCCCGCTATGCTGATCTTTACGACTTTGCGCCTGTCGGATATTTCACATTCAACAGTAAGGGGACCATCCTCGAAGCAAACCTGACTGGGGCCGTCATACTGGGCATTGATAAAAAAGAATTGATAAAAAAATCCTTTCCAGTCTTCATTCACAAGGAGGACCAGGACTCCTTCTATTTACACCGGAAGAAGGTCTTTGAAAAAGGTGTCCCTGAAAGCTGTGAACTCAGGCTGAGGAGAAAAGACGGGGCGTTCATCTGGGCACGGCTTCAAAGTATTACAGTCGAAGACATCGCTCATCAGACGTTACTGTGCAGGACAACGGTCAATAACATAACAATGCAAAAAAAAAGCGGAAGCAGCGCTGATAGAATCTGAGGAACGGTACAGAAGCGTTTTTGAGGGGGCCAACGACGGCATCATTGCCTATGATTTGAAGGCGGAAAAATTTTCATTCGTCAATAAAAGAATGTCCATATTGACAGGTTACACTGAAGAAGAAATCCTGCAGCTTCATGTAAGGGACCTGCATCCTCCGAAGGACCTTCCCTTTGTGCTTGAACAGTTCAATGAAGCTGCGTCGGGAATGATAAAGGAATTGAGGACCATACCCGTGCTCAGAAAAGACGGGAGCGTCATATATTGCGACATCAGTTCCTCCTTCATGAACATGGCTGAGACTCCTTTATTGATCGGTTTTTTCAAGGACGTGACAGACCGGGAAGTCGCGGAATCAGCTCGTCGGGAAAGTGAAAGACGATTCAGGGATACTTTTGAAAACGCCGCCGTCGGCATAGCCCTTGGGGATGAAGACGCCCGGTGGATACAGGTGAATCGGAAGTTCAGCGATATATTAGGGTATTCTATCGATGAACTTACTGGAATGACATTCCGCGATATTACTCATCCGGACGATTTAAAAGCAGGTGAGAGCTGGAGGCATCAGCTTTTGAGGGGTGATGTAGACCATTTCGCTGAGGTAAAGAGATACATACACAAAGATGGGCATATCGTATGGTGCATGCTTACACTATCGATTCAGAGAGATGATTACGGCAATTTTGAAAATTTCATCGCGATCATTGAAGACATCAGCCAGAAGAAGAAAACAGAGGAGGCGCTGCAGGAAACTCTCAAAGAAGTCGAACGGTCCAACAAGGAGCTGCAGCAGTTTGCCTACATCGTTTCGCACGACCTTAAAGAACCTCTTCGAATGATCATCAGCTATGCGCAGATTATAGGAAAGCGATATAAAGACAAACTCGATAAGAACGCCGATGAGTTCATCGAGTATATGATTGAGGGGACTACGCGCATGGATGCTCTTCTGGATGACCTTCTGGCATATTCCCGTGTCGGAAAGAATGCCGCGTCTTTTCAGGATGTTGACCTGACTTTAGCACTTAAGAAGGCCATCTCGAACCTTAAACGGATCATCGGCAAAAGCAGCGTCGAAATAACATCTGAAGACCTGCCCACGGTCACCGCGGATGAGGTACAGATGATACAGTTATTCCAGAACCTGATCACAAACGCCATCAAATTCCATGGTAACGAAGCTCCCCGTATAAATATTTCCGCTGACCGGGCAAACAATGAATGGACGGTACGCTTAAGCGACAACGGGATAGGCATCGATCACGAACACCTGGAAAGGATATTTCTCATGTTCAAACGCCTTCACCCCAGGGGGAAGTACCCGGGGACCGGGGTGGGGCTTTCCATCTGCAAAAAGATAGTTGAACGGCACGGAGGCAGCATATGGGCGGAGTCATCCGGACCGGGCACAGGTACGAGGTTTTGTTTTACGATAAAAGACCAGGCCATGGGCTAGAGGCAACGATCTACGCGTCTTCCTATCACCTGTGGCCACATCGCTTTTGTTTTGAGAGGATATTTTATTGACGGAATTAATCATCGGCAGAACGTCAAATCACCCGCGTCTTTCCGCCGCGCGGATAGCGGCGCTCATTGTCGTCCTGTCCGCGCTCTTCGCATGTTTGACCTGCGGCACAGGTTATGCCTCGACCGATGCGCCAGAAGTCCGTGTAGGCAGCGAACTGGAATTCCCTCCTTATGCCTTTGTTGATAAAGACGGCAACGCTGCAGGGTTTTCAGTGGACCTGATCAATGCCGTTGCGGATTCGATGGGTCTGTCCATCACTATTTCAACAGGTCCATGGAACATCATATGGAATGATCTCGTGTCCGGGAGGCTCGATGTGCTGCCGGTCGTGGCAAAAATGTCTGATCGGGCCCAGCTTGTTGATTTCAGTCTTCCCCACACAGAGACATATGATGCCTTCTTCGTGCGCAAGGGAACGAGGCCGATTCATGACATCAAGGCTGCAAAGGGAAAAGAAATCGTGGTGATGCAATCAGATGCCGCCCATCACGAACTGATTGAGCGGAATTTCCAGGGACGTCTGGTTCTTGTCGATACAATTCCGGAAGGGTTGTCGCTTATATCATCCGGCAAATATGACGCGTTTCTCTGTTCCAAGCTGATCGGCACTTTGACGATTGCGAAACATGGGATAACAGGACTGACCGCAGGCCCGCCCATTCCTGACTATAAGCGCATATTTTCTTTTGCAGTTAAGAAAGGCGATGCCGAGCTGCTCGAAAAGCTGAACCAGGGACTTATGATCATCAAGACAAACGGCGTTTATGAACGTCTTTATGAGAAATGGCTCACTGTCGATGATCCATGGCAGAAGGTCGGGAAATACCTGCTGCCTGCAGGCGGAGTTCTTTTGGCCGCTGCCATTATCACAGGTATTCTGCTGCTTGTCCTCCAGCAAATGGTCAGAAAACGCACCAGGGAACTGGCAAAAGCAAATGAGCAGCTTAAAAGTGAAGTTGCCGAGCGTATTCGTGTTGAGGAAGAAATACGCAAACTGAGTCTGGAACTGGAGCGCCGTGTGGTCGAACGTACGGTACAGCTTGAAGAAGCAAACAACCGGCTTCGAAAGGAAATAGAAGAGCGCAAGCAGGCCGAGGAGGCGATAACACGTCTTGCCTCATTCCCCCGCCTCAACCCTAACCCCGTCATGGAGACGGATTCTTCCGGCCTGATAACCTACTTCAATCCTGCCATACAAAGAATTCTCGATGACTTCGGTCTGAACAGTAACGGTGCAAAAGTTTTTTTGCCGGAAGACTTTGATGATATTTTAAGGCGGTCAGTAAAGTCACAGGGGGCTCCGTTTCACCGCGAGGCGATTATCGGGGATAAGGTGTTCAGCACGACACTCCATTTCGCACCTGAATTCGAAGTGATACGTCTGTATGCGTATGATATCACCGAGCGCAAACACGCAGAAGAAGCGCTGCGGCGTTCAAAGGAAGACTGGGAAAAGACTTTTAACACGGTCCCTGACATGATCGCCATTCTCGACCCTGAGCACCGGATCGTGCGGGCCAACCGCGCAATGGCCGAAAGACTTGGGACTTCAGCGGACAAATGCGTCGGCTTGAAATGTTTTTCCTGCGTGCACGGCTCCGCGTCTCCCCCTGATATCTGTCCTCACTCTCTGACAATGGCTGACGGCAGGGAACATTCTGCCGAGCTGCATGAAGACCGGCTCGGCGGTGATTTTCTGGTATCGACCACGCCGATTCTGGATGAGAACGGCGTTATGACCGGCAGCGTGCATG
>JBFLYJ010000011.1:0-19845 GCA_040756635.1 Nitrospirota bacterium | reverse complement strand
AGTGAAAATAAAAAGGGGCGGTGTTTCCACCGCCCCCCCGGGGTGTTAAATCGGATATCTTTTACAGGAGATGTCCGATACACGTATTGCCGTGTGAGTGGCTGTTTGTGCCGTCAGGACAGGTCGTGTTCCACCAGATGATGGTGTTCACATTGGTTGCGCCGGACAGATTGGCGTTTGTCAGGTTTGCATCGGTCATGTCCGTGTTCAGCATGTTTGCACCAGTGAAGTCGGCATTGCTCAGGTCGACCCTGTAGAAGGACGCGCCTGTCAGATCGGTATTGACGAGGACCGCACCGTGCATGCATGCGTTATTCATGTCCAGAATGAAAAGGCTCTGTCCGGTCATGTCGCATTCATAAAGGTCGGCCCATGGCCCGACGTATTCGCCGCAATCAGCGCTGACTCCTGTGCATACGATAGGTCCTGAGCCCGGGCCACCGAGGGCTGTACATACGCTTGGCTGGCCTGAGCATGTCCAGTTGCTCTCGATCTGGCACTGCGAACTGCAGCCGTCGGCGGAAATGATATTCCCGTCATCGCATGTTTCAGCACCGCTGATTATGCCGTTTCCGCATATACTGGCAGTATGCGTACATGAACTGGGTTGGCCTGAACAGGTCCACCCCGCTTCCTTCATACACGTGGAACTGCATCCGTCGCCGGAAATGATATTTCCGTCATCGCAGGTTTCTGTTCCGCTGATCGTGCCGTTTCCGCATACAGAGGCGCTTCCACCTACAAAATAAGTGCAAATCAGGCCGCCGTTTGCATCAAATCCTGTCAGAAAATAATTGGGAGGACAGGACAGTCCCGCCAGAGCTAGCAGTCCTGATACTCCTTGAGGACCTTGAGGACCTGTGTCGCCGGTATCGCCTTTAAGCCCCTGAGGACCTTGCGGGCCAGTGTCACCGGTATCGCCTTTAAGCCCCTGGGGACCTTGAGGACCAGTGTCACCGGTATCACCTTTTGGACCCAGCGGTCCGGCGGGCCCCATCGGCCCTGGAATGCCTTGCGGTCCCTGCGGTCCGGCAGGTCCCTGCGGCCCGGGAACGGGATCGGTTTCTTCCAGAGCTATAATGCGGGACAAAAGCAGCATTTCAGAGGAGTCTGCGTATATTACCATCTGCGCCGTTGCGGGCGCGGATGCAACAATCATATTGTTATGAACATATTGGACCTTTACAAGACCGATATTAGAACATGCTGATCCGGACCCTGCATGGTCATCATCATCGTCACTGGACTTCGTTCTGAGGGAGACAGAGCCGTTCAGGAGAGAGCCCCGTTTTTTTTCATATATTTTGCACCCGCTGTCAGCCCTCACCAACCGTATCAAGTCGTTTTTTGAAAGCTCTCCAGTCGGATCGGTGACAGCAAACTCAACTTCGATGTCAGTCCCTTCCACAATACTTATTTCACCGGTCGGGCTTGCGGTATTCAGAACAGTCAGTGTCACGGAATAGCTCTGCGCGCTTACCTGTGAAGAGATGCTCATAACGATGATAAGACAGACCGCGGCCCAAAATATGGCAAACCGGGTTAATACAGCCTGAAAATGTTTTTGTATCATAACAGCCTCCTTTGAAATGAATTTATTAAATCAGAACAGGATACGGTCCAGAGACCGCCCGGTCCTTTTTTAAATAAGAATTTTTTTAATTTATTTTGTGAGGCGAATCAGTTTTTCAAACTGCACGAACAAGGAATGGAGCCTTTATCAAGTCGTAAACGGCTGCGGTCACTGGATCCGCTAAGACAAACGGGGTGTAAAACTGCTTGCAAATACCATTTCGTTTATGCCCAGTAAAATGGCGGTTGCTAGCAGCGTGAACAACAACCAGAGCAATAATATTTTTTTCATGTTAAACCCCTATCCTTGACTGCAATAATGCAATCGATATGCCAGTTAAAATAATTTATTGGCTGACCGGTGTGGTGTCGGTGAATACGGTCTGTAAGCGGCATCTCCGACGATAGCATTGCAGAACCCATTGAAAAAACTCATTACATCATCACGGGACTGCTGCCGCCCGGTTTACGGACATACTGCCTGCAGTGACATGTCATTTCATGAAGGGGCGTATACGGTAAGTCAGGTGGTTAAATGACCGGATGCGCATGGTCATTTAGCTGATGTTAAACGTCCGTCAGGTAAAGGGGGGTTGCTTATCTGGTGCTCCCGGGGCCGTCCGGAGTTGAGGATTTGCAGTCGTCGTCCTTCCCGTTGCCGGGGATCTCGACCGCCCCCGGGTTGATCGAAGGGTCGCTGTCATCGCAGTCGACGTCAAGGGTATAACCATCACCGTCATTGTCCGGGAAGACACCGAGGGTCAATGTGACAGTGTTCTTCAGCGGGTCATTGGAAGGAACGTTAGAGTCAGAAACGACCGTTTTGCCGGACACGGGCTGGAGGCCGAAAGATATGGTACATGTCTGGTACAGATAAAGGGTTTTCCCTGAACAGTTATCGGCTCTTATACTGAAAGGAGGTTTCGGAGCACTGACCTGTCCAATGACGAGCTCACCGATACCGTCATTTTTTATTGTGACCAGTTTGTCCGGCATACTGCCTGATCTGACGTTGCCGCCGAAAAAGATGATCATAGGGCTTACCGAAATATCGGGAACACCCCTGGCCATGAAGCCCCTGTTGTCAGCGCCGTAGGAACCGTACCCGGTTATATCGCCGCGGTCGTTAACGGCATATGTCTGGCTCCAATCCCAGCCCGGAGGTATCAATGAAAAAAAGGACGAGCCGTTATAGAGAAAGCCGAGGGTGTGCCCGCCTTTGTAAGTACCCCATCCCACGACTGCCCCCCTGTCGTTGATGCCGTACGCCTCCACAGACTGCCATCCCGGGGCCAGTATTTCAGAGTATCCCCTGTCCCTGTATATGTAACTTTTGGGTGTGTTCCCCGCATCGACACCCGAGCCCGTGACAGCACCCATGTCATTGATGTGAAAAGCCTTTGATTCAGTCAGTCCGGGAGGGTGTAACGCGGTATAGCTGCCGTCTTTAAAAACAAAGCCCCTGGTTTTGTCGTCTCCATCTATGCCGTATCCGGTTATGACGCCGGCGTTGTTGATTCCATAAGCATATGCCTCTTTCCAGCCCGGCGGCAGTATGTCGGTAAATGCCCCGTCGCTGTAAAGAAAGCCCTTATAGTATTTTCTTTCGCGGCCGTACCCCACAACAGCGCCGCTGTCGTTGATCCCGTACGCGTATGCCTCCCTCCAGCCGGGGGGCAGTATTTCCCTGTAGGTCCCGCCGCGGTATATAAAACCCTTATAATCATGGGACAGTCCCTCGCCTACAGCGTCGCCTTTGTTATTGACGGCGCGCGCATGGGCCTCGTCCCATCCCGGGGGGATCAGGGTTTTGTAGGTCCCGCTGCGATAGAGGAACCCCCTGTACCTGCCGGTTTCATCCTTCCCCGAGCCTACAATGACTCCGTCACTGTTTATGTCATACGCTTCAGAAGACTGCCATCCCGGAGGGAGTATTTCGGTATAGACAAACCTGGCCGAGGAATGGGGCGGCATAATAAGATGACAAAATATCAGAAAGAAGAACAGGCCACAAAAACGAACCGCGGGCTCAGTCGAAACTGCGTAAACCTTTCTGATTATCATATCGCAAAAGGACCGGACGTTAATTTTACAAGTTACAACTAGAGTATAACAGAGAGGTATTGACATGGCAATTTGCAAAAACGGATTTATGGATTTATGATTATGATGTTTGTTACATTAACAGTGGTGCCGGTCCCGTAAATAAGATATGGGGTGATCGTTTAATAGTCTTGCCTATGAAAAATAACATGCCTGTACTGATTAAACTACTGATTTTGTTGAGCCTGTTCCCTCTTCTGATGTCCGGCTGTAAAAAGTCCGAGTCCCCGTTCCAGAAGGAAGATGAAGTAGCTTATGAAAAAGAACTCACGATAGGTCTTATTCCGGAGCGGAACATATTCGAACAGCTTGAGCAGTACGAACCGCTTGCTGACTACATATTCCGGAAGACCGGTATAAAGGTGCATCTGAAGGTGCTTGCGAGATACGGTAATATTGTCGATAATTTTATCTCGCAGAACCTCGACGGCGCGTTCTTCGGAAGCTTTACTTATGCGCTGGCGCACGCGCAGCTTGGAGTGGAGCCTGTGGCCAGGCCCGAGGACCTTAAGGGTGTTTCCACCTATCTCGGTCTGATATTTGTCAGAAAGGACAGCGGGATCAGAAACGCTGCGGACATGAAGGGTAAGACATTCGCCTTTGTCGACAGGGCGACCACCGCTGGATATCTTCTGCCCCTCGCCTATTTCAGGGACAACGGCATCGGTGATTACAGGGCGTTCATGAAAGAGACCTATTTTGCCGGGACCCACGAGGACGTGATTTATGATGTCCTCAACAAAAAGGCGGACATAGGGGCGGTCAAGAATACCGTGTATTACGAGATGGCAGGGAAGAATGCGCGGATCGAGGAAGAACTTGCTATTCTGGCGAAATCACCTGATGTCCCGCAGAACGGCCTGGCACTGAGAAAAGATATAGAGAGTGAAATAAGAGAAACACTGAAAGAAACGCTCCTTGATATGCACAACGACGACGACGGCAGGAACGTGCTTGAGAAGTTCGGCGCGAAAAGATTTATCGAGACCACTGACGCGGATTACAAAAGCGTGTATGACTACATAAAGAAAGTAGACATGTATTTCGGACCGTACAATCACAGGAACGGTTCATGAAAAAGAAGATTGTCATCGGACTGGGTGTCTTTTCTTTCCTTTTCCTCTTCGGCGGTATTTATATTATCGTGACAATCGAGTCGGCAACCTCTACCCTGAACAATCTTATAACCCTGCACCAGGTGGAGATCCTGAGGGAGCAGTTATTGCTCCAGATAAAGAGGGTGCAGGCAGACATTAATCTCAAGAACACCCGCTACGCAAGAGGCATCGATACGGTAATCGCGAACGTGA
Organism: Nitrospirota bacterium; assembly: GCA_040756635.1. Taxonomy (GTDB): domain Bacteria; phylum Nitrospirota; class Thermodesulfovibrionia; order UBA6902; family UBA6902; genus UBA6902. Next base: position 14,860 of record JBFLYJ010000011.1, on the reverse strand, counting down.
GAAACATGGAAAGACTCGCGGAAAGCTGTCTTGACTGCCATCATTCCGCAGACATGACCTTAAGACTGGAACAGATGCAAGCGGAGGTCCATGATTATAAAAAGGCGATAAGCAGGCTCTTCACTATAAGGGCTAACGTACAGAGGCTGGAAGAAGAGGAGGACATGACCTTCCGGATCGGGGAGGAGCTTATCACTTCCGTCAACAACATGATTACGATAGCGAGCAGCAAACTCGAAAGCAAGACCCAGGCATCCCTGCGGGAGATATCAAAAACAAAAGCCGTACTGTACGGTCTTGTGGCCGTACTTCCCTTATTTACCGGGATCCTGGGATATGTCTTTATAAGGGGCTTCACCCGTCCCGTCAAAGTAATGCTGAAGGCCATTCGGGAGATAAAAGACGGGAACCTTGACCATAAGATAGTGGGCCTGAGGGACGAATTCGGCGAGCTCGCGGACTCCTTCAATGAGATGTCCCATTCCCTGAGCGAGTCGATGCTCAAGATCCGCGAGAACGAGAAGCGGTACCGGATGCTGTTTGAAGGCGCGGGGGACGCTATCTTTATGCTTGAGGCCGCAGGGGAAGACGCGGGGCGCATAGTATCTGCCAACCGGTCGGCGGCGGCAATGCATGGATACACGATGGACGAAATACTGCAGCTCAACCTTATCAGGGACATTGATTCACCGGATGACGCCAAGGGCGCGCCTGAGCGGATCAAGCGCATAATGAACGGGGAGTGGATAAAGGCCGAGATCTACCACCGGAAAAAAGACGGTACGTCTTTCCCTGTCGAGATCAGCGCCGGCCTGCTGGAATTCATGGGACACAAATACATCCTTGCAATTGACAGGGACATCACTGAACGTAAAAGGTCTGAAGAGGCGATAATAAGGTCCTATATAATGTTCGTGACGGTACTGAACAGTATCGAAGCGGTAATCTATGTCGCCGACATGACGACATATGAGGTCCTGTATATCAACAATTACGCGAGAAAAATATTCGGCGACCTCGAAGGCAGGATCTGCTGGCAGACACTGCAGGCCGGTCAGAACGGGCCGTGCGCTTTCTGCACAAATGATAAACTCCTTAGACCCGACGGCAGCCCCGCAGGGGTATACTCCTGGGAGCTGCAGAACACAGTCGACGGAAGATGGTATGAAATCCGTGACAGCGCTATAGAGTGGATAGACGGCCGGATCGTCAGGCTGGAGATCGCGAATGATATCACGGAGCGTAAAAAGATAGAAGAGACCCTGAAAAGGGCGGAGCAGATGAAACTCGTTGGTGAATGGGCGGCAGGCCTTGCCCATGAGATCAAGAACTCTCTGGCCGGAATAAAAATATCCGTCGAGGTCCTCGGCGCCGAGGCGAACATGCCGGATGAGGACAAGGAGACGATAATAAGGGCGGTGAAGGAGATAAAGAGAATAGAAATGCTTCTGAAAAGCCTGCTGAGTTTTGCGAAACCTCCTAAACTCCAGCTGCATGCCGCGGACGTCAACGAGATCCTCGAAAAGACCATTGACTTCTCGCTTAAGCAGTCTTATCTGAAGCCGGAGGACATGCAAATAGAAGTTGTTAAGGACCTCGACAAAAATATCCCCCGGACACTGGCGGACACCCAGCAGATGCAGCAGGTATTTACAAACCTTCTGCTGAACGCCAGGGACGCGATGAAGGGAGGCGGCATTCTCACTGCCAGGTCCTACTATAATGCGCAGGATAACATGATCCATATTGAAATTTCAGATACCGGCGAAGGTGTGGACGAGGCGCTTCTTGACAAGATCTTCCAGCCATTTGTGACTACAAAGTCAAAGGGCACCGGACTGGGACTAGCGATATCAAAAAGAATAATTGAACAGCACGGCGGCACTATATCGGCAGGCAACAAACCGGGGGGAGGGGGCATATTTTATATAAACCTTCCGGTCAGGCATGAATAAAGGGGGTAAGGATATGAAGAGCAAGGGCAAGGTTTTTATCCTTGACGATGACGGGTTGATTCTTTCGATGCTCTCAAAGGTATTAAGAAATGAAGGGTACAGCGTGCATACCGAGGCTGAGACGGACGATATCGTCGATAAGGTAAGGGAATGGCAGCCGGACGTCATGCTCCTTGATATCAGACTGCCCAACCGCAACGGGATCGATATACTCAGCGATATCAAGGCCGAGGGATTAAGCACTGAGGTGGTGATGCTTACGGCCGACGACACGGCCGAAACCGCGGTCAAGGCCATGAAACTGGGTGCGATCGATTACCTGACCAAACCGTTCAATACCGACGAAGTTAAGATCGTAATCAGCAACGCCATCGAAAAAGAGAGCCTCAAACAAGAAGTGGCGTATCTGAGGAAGGTCTATTCAGAGGCCTATGAGAGGGCCTTTATCGGGAAGTCAGTGCCCATCAAGGACTTGATGGGGAAAATGGAAAAACTGGCCCAGGCCCGGGTATCGACTATCCTGATAACCGGGGAGAGCGGTACCGGCAAGGAGGTCGTGGCGAGGAACATTCATCACCTTATGCACGGTCCCGCCAGCACAGGGTGCCCGCCTTTCATATGGATCAATTGCGCCGCCATGCCCGAATCCATTCTTGAGAGCGAGCTGTTCGGTTACGACAAGGGCGCGTTTACGGACGCCAAACATGACAGGAAAGGCCTGTTTGAGCAGGCAAAGGGCGGTTCGATACTCCTGGACGAGATCGGTGACATGAAGCTTGAGCTCCAGAGCAAACTCCTCCGGGTCCTTGAGGAAAGGAACATCAGGCGTATCGGCGGAGACAAAGACATTCCTATAGATGTTACTGTTTTGGCCACAACCAACAAGAACCTTGCCGATGCGGTCGAAAAAGGTGAATTCCGCAGAGACCTGTTCTTCAGGCTGAGCACGTTTTACATGCACATCGTTCCGCTGAGAGAGAGAGCTGACGACATCGCCATTCTCGCAAGATACTTTCTAGAACATTTCGCCGCGAAGTACAACAAAAAGAACATCATAGATATCTCCCCGGAGGCTGAAAAGTTACTGACGGCCTACAGCTGGCCCGGCAACGTGAGGGAGCTGAAAAACCTTGTAGAGAGGTTTGTCGTGCTTGAGAACATTGATGCGATACTTCCCGTTCACCTGCCCCACTGGATAACCGGTCCCGCAAAGACCGCCTCCGGAGCTTCCCCTGGCAAATTCGTACTGCCTGATTCCGGGATATCCATTGAGGATTTCGAGAAAGACCTCATTCTTCAGGCGCTCGAAAAGACAGGCAGCAATAAGGCGCAGGCAGCGAAGCTGCTGGATATGACTTACGATGCCTTCAGGTCACATCTTAAGAAATACGGGATATCCTAGAGAAGCGGAGAATGTCTTCAGCTGCCGGCCGCTGATGACATACGGAATGTAAATCCTGATCAGTTTGCGGCTACATACGTTGCAACGACCAATAATACAATCATACCGAGCATCGCGGTGGCAAACACGTACTTGGCTGCCGATATTATCCCTGATTTGAAACTCCCTTTAGTCTTGCTGTTCTTCATGACGACCTCCCTGTAAATTTCCTTTATCTTTTGGATATATTTCGTATCCGGGTATTACAATTGCAATGTGCGTGCCAGTGAGAATTAGCAGTATAACTGCCGGTGAAATATGCGTTAGTTCCTTGTCACGACCGTATTGCGATCATTCTGTTTTCAGATATATGGTGATGAGACCATATTTGTCCGGTCATCTTACCGGATGATGCGCGGCTGTTCCGTAAGTTCTCAAAAATCGCTCTTTTCAGGCGCGAGAAGAAAATATTTTATATTCAATACCTTCTTGTATTGAAATATCTTCCCGCGCATAAACATGATTATCGTGATATTAGAGTATGTAATGAGGAACAGGAATTGCTTTTAATTATTTTCAGGCTGTTCCACAGTCTGAAGGCATATAAGGCGGCATTCAATTTTTTCTGCTGATGACGAAGAAGATCCTGATAGTTGATGACGAGCTGGCGATCCTGACCGGGCTGTCAAAGGCCCTTCGGGAGTTGTGCGGGTTCCCCGGCGAGATAAGGACCGTTGTGAACGGGAGAGAGGCCGTGTATGAGGCACGCAGCTGTTTTTATGATATCTGCTTTCTGGACATTAAGCTGCCTGACATAAACGGACTTGATGTGATGAGGGACATACATTACGTCTCTCCTGAAACCAGCATAATGCTCATGAGCGCCAGCCACGTGCGGGACGACCTGAAGCAGATCATCGAGAAGGGAGAGGCGTTCTCGATAAGCCGTTTAATTTCTCAGAAATCAAATGTTTAATGAAGGCGGCGCTGGATGGCAGGCGGGAACCATCCAAAAAGGGCGGAGCAGCGGGCCGGAGGAACAGGATGTTCAGAAGAAGGTCCGCTTCAAAGACAATATGCTTTAACGTGAAAGACACCGGACTTATGGAAATAAAGGGCGGAATTGTTGATATCAGTTACGCCGGAATGGGCCTGGAAACTTATTTCCCTCTTGAGCGCGGGCAGCTGCTTGCATTCAAAGGGGTGGCGAACAGGACGGGGACCGTGGTCTGGTGCACCACCAGCGGCAGGGACCACTACAGGGCAGGGATAAGATTTATATAAGAACACCGCTAGTCCGCAAGGAGCATTTCAGCGATGCCTCTGGCCATGCCCGAGGCGAGTGAATGCGCAACGTTTATCTTCCCTTTGTCGAAAAATATGACCCCTTCATCTCCGGTGCGGTAGCTTTTTGAGGTCCATACTATCTCACGGCTTTTCTTCTCTATAACAAGGACCGAAAAGTCCACTTTGGGCGCGCCCGCGACACTTATATTGTCCTGATAATCCAGCACGGTCCCCGAGAGGATCAAGTCGGCATCTGTCTCAAGGGTACTGAAGATGAACCCCGCGTTTTCGAAAGATATGCCTTCGTTCATGATTATCCTGAAGCCAAGGAGGTTGTTTCTCACTATGCCCGGCTCTATTACATCGTAGTTCATTATTTCCCGGAGCTGCTCCGTGAAATGAAGCGTCATGATGTCCCCCGCGTTTTTTCTCTCGCTCTTGTTCAGAAAGGGCATTATCGCCACGCGGTATTTCATATCCGAAGACAGGATAGGGGAACGGTAAAAAATTTTGGGTCCGAACAGGGGCGTTCCCGCATCGTCCCTGTTCGGCTTTTTCCCCTGTGAAGATTTCTCAGTCCTGTCCGGAGAGGTCACAACGAGGGACGGCGGACCGCTTTTTATTTTCTCCGAGGGCCTTTCCATTCTTTCAGTACTCTCCGGCGCCGATATTATAAGGGACGGCTGGTCTCTCTTAATTCCCCTCAACGGTCTGCTGAATGCCTCCGCGCCCCAGAGGTCCATATCAAGATCGGCGGAAAGCGCCCTGATCGCATCGAGGAGAAGTTTGTCCGGGTCTTCTATAAGGCCGAGCCCGAGTATTCCGGGAGAATCGTCGCCCGATAGTCCTACACTGTCCATCCAGAGAATTGCAGGTCTGCTCCCTGTTGAGGTCAATCTCGATATCAGGGATATTTTTGGGGGATAAATTTCACTGTACAGTTCGATCGAGGTTATTAATACCGCTTCTACACCTATCTCTTTCTGAAAGGACTCCGCTGTCTTCAGATCAATGGCGCCTGTATAGCGGACACGGTGTTTTAACATGAACTCTTCAAGAACATCGTTGTCAATAATATTAAACCCCTCTCTCCTTAATTCTCTTTTTATGAGCTGGCCGATTTTCTTTGCGGGCGCCTTTACCCCGCTGAGGTTTTCAACAGGCAGTACGGCGACAAGAGAAGATTTGATAAATTTCCGGATCTCATATTCCGGCGACCAGCCGCTGTCCGCTCTGTTGCCCAGAGAGTCAAGCACAACAACTTTTACCCTGAACGCCCCGGTAGTGTCGGGTTCCCAGTCCCAGTATGGTGACGTGTCGGTCTGTGCTATCTTTTCTTTTTCTCCCTTCAGGAGGTGAAATTCGTAAATTCGTCCGCCCACTCCGCCCGCGGCCTCTGCCGTCCAGCGGACAGTGGAGATGTTTGCCGCCTGGGGAGGGGTCTTGTCCGCAGAGGGTCCCCTGACAAGGAGTTCGGGTACTATCTCATACTCCGGCGACCATTTACCGTCCGCCGTGTTCCCCAGTGCGTCTCTCACGACGGTCCTGACCTTGTAAAACCCTGCCTCATCCGGTTTCCATATCCAGACAGGTGATGACCCCGTCTGTACTGTCCGGTCCTCTCTGTCCTTGAGGACATGAAATTCGTAGATATACTTCCCGACTCCCCCCGCAGCAGTGACCGCCCATTTGATGTCGGCCATGTTTGCCGCCTGGGGCGCGGGCCTGTCGGCGGTAATCATTTTCACCAGAAGCTCCGGGACTATCTCATACTCGGAAGACCACCCGCTCTCTGTCGTATTCCCCATCGTGTCCCTCACGACCGCCTTGATCCTGTACCGTCCTGGCCGGTCCGGTTTCCAGTCCCAGTACGGCATTACATCAGTCTGCATTATCACGTCTTCTTCCCCTTTAAGTACATGGAATTCATAAGTATGTGTCCCTATGCCCCCTGAAGATTTGACCGACCATTTGATGGCGGTCATGTTTGCCGCCTGCGGCGCTGGTCTGTCCGCAGTGATCTTCTCGGCCAGTAGCTCGGGGACTATTTCATATTCAGGTGACCATCCGCTCTCAGCCGTGTTTCCCAGAGTGTCTCTTACAACCGCCCTGATCCTGTAGAGCCCTGCCCGGTCCGGTTTCCAGTCCCAGACTGATGACACCCCTGTCTGTACTACGCGGTCCGATTTGTCTTTAAGGAGATGAAATTCATAAGTATGCGGCCCGACGCCCCCTGAGGAACTGACCGACCATTTGATACCGGTCATGTTTGCCGCCTGCGGCGCTGGTCTGTCCGCAGTGATCGTCCTGGCCATAAGCTCGGGGACTATCTCGTATTCAGGGGACCAGCCGCTCTCCGCCGTATTTTCACGGTAGTCAGTCACTATCGCCTTGACACTGTATTTCCCCGGTTCATCAGGACTCCAGTCCCAGTATGGTAACGGACCTGACTGTACTACTCTTACTTCTTTTGCCCTCCTGATAAGAAAATCATACGAATACGAACCTATTCCACCGGAGGCCGCCGCTGTCCAGCGGATCTCGGCCATACGCGCGGCCTGCGGCTGGGACGGATCTGCGGTGGGAGGTTTGATCTCAAGAGGCTGAGAAACTAACATGTGACTGCAGGACATCACCGAGACAGCCAGAAGGACGGCTGCTGTGAGAAAAAAAGCCTTGATGGGAAGTTTATCCGACATGATTGTTTAGGGTGCGGCTCCCCGGAATTTTGTCCCGTGAAGGGCGCCGGCAACAGCGATTGAACAAACCCTGAAGGTCATGCGATTACAACCGTTACCTCAGGTCCAGGATTTTTTCGATAATATCTCTTACTGCCTTTTCGGTGATGTCATTCATCGGTTCGCCCCCTCCGCCCAAAAGCCTGTCACTCAAGGTAATGCCGCCTCTTGTGGTTGAGGCCGACCAGATTGTTTTGCCTGTTGAGGCTTCTATCATTTGCAGGCTGATGGATATGAGATTCGCGGAAGAAGTGCCTGATCTGACCTCTCCGTATTCCTTGACCGTCCCGGTAATGATTACATCGACCTTGATGACCGCGGCCAGTTTGATGATTTCCTCGGGTGAAGGAATGACCGGATTGGCTATGCCCGTTATCAGTATCCCGCGGTATACTTCACCGGGCGGCATGACGTAAATTTCACTGGTAGACAGGAGCATGTTCGAAAATACATCTCTTACCCTGTCCGCGGCAAGCTGCTCTCTCGTGAGGTTCTGAAAAGGCATGACAGCCGCTGTCCTGATAGACTGGAAATCCATGTTCGGATTGGAGTAAAAAGGGGTAGATGAAGAGGCACATGATACTGCAGACAGTATAAAAATAAAAAGCAGGACAAATCGCCTCAAATGCGTAACACGCAAATATGCCGTGAAGAACATTCTCATTATGTCTAATTTTATCACAATTTACCTCCTTATATCATAATGCGGTCCTGAATGTCGTACTGAATATCGTGCTTTCCGATGTCTGCGCATCAGACTCATTCTTGAGGAACTGGCCTGAGAGGTCCAGGAACGTCCGGCGGCTTATTTTCCATCTTACGTTCGGGCTTATAAGCGTTACGATGTCCCCGTCGGAATTGATGTTCTGGTTGGAGGAAAAAGTAAACTGCAGTGAGCCGTCCGGAAAAGGGGACCAGTTGGCGCCGTAATTGTAAAGGTCCTTTGTCTCGCTTTCAGTTCTTACCCTTTCAAATGAAAACAGCAGATATATTGTGTCAAAGGGCTTATATGACAGGCCCAGGGTCTCCCTTTCCGTCTTTTCGGATATGTCCTGATCACCGCCGGTCTGTCTTGTGTCGGCGTTTGAATAATACATGTCTATGGTGAGCCGCCTGTGCGGTACAATGCCTGACCCTAAGCTGAAAGACATGTCCCGCGTACTCTGCCCGCTGTTTGCTCTCTGAAAGCTCACGCCCCCGGTGAGATTGACGTTTACGCCTTTGTAAAGTTCAGCGGAGTTGCTGATGAACAATGAGTTTGAATTGCTTCTTTCATCGCCTGTTTCCTGCAGTTCGCCGCTGTAGTTTATAGTGTGTGAAAGCGTCTGCAGCGGGCGCGCGGTAAGCGAGGCGTTGTACAAATAAGACACCCCGTTATCTTCCTGCAGAACAGTATCTTCTCTTGCGACCCGCGCCTGTGTGGTGATATTACCGCCGAAACCATGATTCACGGAGAAGCCGTTTGAAAGTGTTGTATTCGTGAAAGAGGAAGCCACCTTTGTCAGGAAGTATGAAAATTCGTAAAAGAGGACAGGGACGTCCATGATTTTCGTCCTGATATCCAGGTTGTAAATATGGTTTGTCGCGGTGTCCTCCAGTTTCCTGCCAAATTCCGAGGAGGGTGTCCTCAGTAATGCCTGGATCTCCGTCACTAGAATACTGCCGGGGTCCGTAAATCCCGGCGCCAAAGCGGCCTCGGCAGCCGTAAGCGGAGTGGTAACGACTTTTATATAACGCGTCTTCACGTTTGAGAAGCTTATTTCAAAGCGGTTCTGGAAGGCCCCGAATGACGCGGCCGGTACCGTAGAGTACAATGTCCAGTTCTGGTTGTCCTGGCTTGTGTAGATGTCCCAGGAGAAGGAATTGACGATCTGCGCCGGGAGTTCCCTGTTTACCCACACATAGATGATGTTTACGTCCGAGGCCGTCGAAAAATCGAGACCAATGTTTCTGGGTTTTGTATCTCCCACCCCTATATTGATTCCCGCGCTGACCGTCAGATTACCGTCGATAAGGTCGGAGTTCTCGGCAAGCACCCCCTCGGCCGGGGTATCGTCGACAGCTGAAAGCCCGGAGAAAGGGAACAACTGCGTCAGTATTTCGCTGGTGGAGCTCGAAGTCGTGATCTTTGTTTCAGAATGGGATATGTTATAACTCGTATATACGGTAATCCTCCTTTTATAATACGAGTCCGAGTAAGTGACCCTGCCGTTGTGGGCGAGACTTGTGGTCACGACACCGTCGAGCATGTTGTCTATTTTTGTATAAGTGGGCTGGTAACGCACATCCAGGCCCTTCAACAGATTGTATTCAGGCATGTACCTTAAGGCAAGGGAGAGCAGGTCCTGTTTAGTGTCCTGAATAATACGGTCCTTGTCGTATAGATTGGTCGTGTCGAACCGGACATCGACGGAGGGGAGCTCCGCCGGTTTCCATCCGAAGACGGCACTGTAATTTTCATTCAGCCTGATAAGCTGGTCAGTATCCGATCCCGTCGTTCTTACCTCTCTGATGTTATATTTGCCCCCCGCGGTGAAGACCTGGCTCTTAAGCGTAAGGTCGGCAAACGGTCGCCAACTGGTCGTGGTCATTACGGAAGCATTATCATCCGAACTGCTTCTTACAGCGGTGTTCTCGAAGGTCCCTCCCGCATTCAGAAACAGGTTCGGATAAAAGGACCTGCTCAGAGTAAGATTATAAAGCTGACCGAAACTGCCGGTTTTTGACAAAGAGTTCACCCCTGTTTCGTCGTCATCCGTGTATGTACGGGTGTTGTTGTAATTTAATTCGAGATAGCCGCCCATCCCGTCGGCGTCCGCGCTGCCGGGGACAAATAAACAGTCAAGGACGAGAAGGAATATTAAAAAAAAAACAGCGCTGCCCTGCCGGCTGACGGACGTCAGTTCCGCTTTTTTACGGCCTGTACGCGTTTGCCCCTTAAAGTCCGGTCTGTTTTCAGGCGTAAGCCTGCCGGTCACAGGCAGCTTATTGCTCTTCCCCATGCTAACGCTCTCCCATCATGGTCACCCAGTCGGGCAGTCTGCCGACATCCATTTCCGCGATTACCTTTTTGCTGACGATATCCACGACCTTGACTGTTTGCGTCTCAGGCATGACCATGTACAGGTTGTTTTCTTCACTGTCTATCGTCATATATGACGCGCTTCCGTCCCCCTTTATATAATCGAAAGGGATCGATGAAATAGGGTCGTACACTTCAATCCGGGCATCGTCTTTTTTGCTTACGTAGAACAGGTCCGTCCTTGTGTCGAGCTTAAGGGCATTGACCCCCATTCCGGCCTTGATCCTGTTCTCGACTGAAAGGGAAAACGGGTCTATAACGGTTATGTATGAGGACCATTCGTGGATCACATAGAGCCTGTTCCCCTCCCTGTTAAACTGTCCCCTGAAAGGCCCCGGCTCGGTTGATATCGTGGCGGCGACGGACCTGCTCGCTATATCAATGACGGATATGGTGTCTGACAGCGCGTTAAATGTATAGGCCCTTCTGCCGGCCGGGTCGATAACAACTGAATTCGGGCCGTTCCCGACGGGGATCCTGGTCAATTCAATCATTGACACAGGATCGATTACGCTTACAGTGTCGGAGCGTGAATTGGCGGTAAGAAGCAGGTACCTGTCCGGCGTGAAGACCGCCTCCATAGGGGTGTCGCCAGGGCTGAGCTTTATGTTATTTATTACTTCGCCTGAGGTCATGTCAATCACATCAATGGAATCGTCCCCTGAAAGGGACACATAGGCCCTTCTCAGGTTCTGTTCCAGCGCTATGCCGGTGGGCCCGTTCCCCGTGGCAATGACCCCGATTACCTGCATGGATTTCTTGTCGAATACCGTTATATTCTTCGATTCATAATTCGCCACGTATCCCAGGAGTCCCGCAACCGGCCTTTCAGGCAGAAATACCGAGAAGGAAGGGCTGAAGCTGATACCTCTTATGACCGACTGTTTATAATTGAATTTCAGCCACATGACATATGACTGCTTCCTGCTTATGTCATACATAAACTCGGCTGATACAGGCCCTTCGGGAACCAGCAGGTTTGCTTCACCTTCCTCAACTTCAAGGGAAGCGTCACGCACCTTGAATGCAAAACCCGTATAATGGCCCGGCGGCAGCATCCCAGATGCGACCAGCATCTGTCTTTTCATGTCCCGGCCCCTGAATTCCGACAATGACAATGAAAGGGGGAATGTCATTCCGTCTGCCCTGACTGCTGAAACAGCTTCAATACTGAACCTCAGGTGTTCGGCCTCCTGGGGGAATGTCTGGGTGTAAAGAAAGACCTCCCCGTCGTCCGTTCTTTGCGGGAAGGCCGGTTTTAAGAGTTCGGTCTTTATCTGACAGCCGGTAATAAAAAAGAACATGACGAGGAGTGCCGTGATGCCCCGCTTCAGGCCTTTGTCAAAGCGACGGGAGGCGCGGTCCGTGAAATTATCGTATGTGTGGCGGATGGTTCTTTTTTGCATGTATTGTCAAGTAATTAAATGGTAGTTGAATGCTCTTTAAAATGCAAGAAAAAAGGGCCGGCATATGCCGGCCCTTTGTGAAACTCTCCCTTGAAGGGATGACTATATTAGTCTTTTGCGTGGCATTTGTTGCAGAGTGATCTCTGGTAAGAGGCATAATGCATCGTCGTGTCATTGTATGCCTTTGTGGTCTCTGCAACGGTACGGCCCTGAGCGTATTTCGCCTGGCTGGCGATTGTGCTCGCGGAATCTGTTCCCGGCCATACTCCGTCAACTGCGATGAACTCGTTGCCTTCTACGTTCGTCCTGAGCATATAGTCCCAGCCGGAAGCATGGGCCCTGTGGCAGCTCAGACACATAACTCTGTCACTCGTGGCAGGTCCGGTTGCTACTGAACCGTCATTGACTGCCAGGGGTTTCAGTACTGAATAATCACTTGTATTATCAGTCTGGAACGGAATGAGCGAATCGTATGATGTGGCTGAGGAGCCGGTCATGTCACCGCTGCCCTTGTATGCATTGTAGTTGCCGGCAACTTCAGTGCCCAGTCCCTGGTTAACAGGGTGGGTCATCTTTGAACTTGTTCCGGAATGCATGTCAGGGTGGCATGTAGCACACCAGTCAGATATACCAGCGCCGTAAGCAACACGGGTAGGAGTGGTTGCCTCTGATCTGTTGTATGTGCTCGGAACAACCGCGTTGAAGATCGCGGAGAAGGACTTGCCGCCTGAACCTGCGGTAGAACCGGTCCCGCGAAGGAGACGGTACGCGCCAACTGCCTGTCCGGCTGCCGGGGTCGCGCTGTTATTGTAAGAACCTGATCCGATGATCGGGGCGCCTGTTGTTGCGAAGGTGCCGTCTGAAAGCCTTCTTAATTTACCGTGGTTGTCATGGCAGCTGTTGCAGGTAAGCTGAGTGGCGTCCATGTTGCCGCCCGGGGCGGTCAGGTTTGTGCCGTCAGCGTCATAACCGAAATCCGCTGCTACGATGTTGTGGCCAGGGCTGTCACCCTCTGAAGTAGAGGTGGTGCCAGACCTTGGTGACCATGTGTAGGTCTTCTTCAGCCAGCCGAAATCTCCGCCCGGTGTCCTGTTGCCAGGAGGTGTGCCGGCAGGCATGTCTGCGTCAGGTGTTACGATGTGGTAACTGCTTGCGCCTGATGCGCCGTGGCAATTGATACAGGTCGAGCTGATGTCGGTCCCGGCCAGAAGGGCGCTTGTGCTTTTTGCGTCGTGAAGCATGTGGCAACCTGTGCATTCAGCAACACCGCCTGAATGGAACGCGTAGGCGGCTGATGTTCCAAGTACTATTACGGCCGCGGCCATAATAAGTAGAACTACTTTGAATCCTTTCATGTTAAATCCTCCAGTTTTTCTCCGGTAACCCAGCCGTCCCGTATTTGCGGGACCTGTCGGCTTTGTGTCCCCCGGTTACCCGGGGTTTACCATTTTTCGGAGGATGGTTTTCTGCCGGTAAAACCGGCAATCTTTACGTCGTTTGTTCTGACTTCTCTTAACTCCCCCTGCATCACCTCCTTTGTGGCCCGAGGCAGAAACGTCCTGCTCCCTGACTTGCTTCTTCAATTGCTGACTATCCTGTATACGCTTACACCCCGTTTCCTGGCCTGTGAAATATATATGTTCCCCTTACTTATGACCACGTCCATCGGGGCGATCAGGTTTTCGGGTCTTTCACCGCGATAACCGAACTCCATGATGAACTTAAGGTCCTTGTCAAAAATCATGACTACACTCTTTAATTTGTCGGCTACGTAGATATTTCCGGCGTCATCCGATGCGATTCCCGAAACCACGGAGAATTTCCCCGGGATGTTACCGGATTCTCCGAAGGAACGTACCTTGCTGTCGGGAGAAAGTATGAAGGCCCTGAAAATGGTCGGAACGGTAAAGAGCATGTTGCCTTCACGGTCTACGCTGAATCCCGCTATCTCTTTTTCGTGGCCCGGCCTGTTTTCATACTCATCCAGCCCGAAGAGGGTATTGACATCGTAACCCGCCTTGAAACGGCCGTTGATATCAGTAATGACGACCTTCTTTGAAACCATCAAGTCCGCCAGATATAAGTCGCCCGCGCGGTAAACTATACGGGCCGGGTATATCCCGGCATATTCCTCAGGGAAGTCCTTGAACTGTAACAGGGCCACTGATTCACCCCTGTAGTTGCAGCGCATAACAGAATAGGTGTCTTCCTGGTGCAGAAGAAGAAAGATGGTGCCGTCGGAGGCCACTGCCACATCATATATGACCCCCCTGATGTTTTCGTCACTGCCGAAACTGTATATCTTCATGCCCCGTTCATTGAATACCTCTACATCGTTCTTGTAGATGACATATATTTCATCCTGCGCTTTGTCTACGGTAAGACCTGCCCAGTTATAAGGGATAGCGCCTGAAAAATCGGAAAGGTTATACTCGTAATACGCACCGCCTATGTCAGCGGCCGCGTACCGGGTGGTTACTGTTAACAGGGTCATGGAAAGAAGACACATGGCTGAATATCGCAGGAATGAGATTATGTACTTATGCTTTTTCCCGTTCATGATTCTGTTTGCACTCTGTATTTTTTTCTCTTTCATGCCTTACTCACCGTCCTTTTCAGGCCTGTCCTTTTAACATTGAAGATGCAATGAGCATGCCAGTTATTTTTGATGAATCGAATCCTTTAATTATCAGGAGATTGCGGGGAAAAAGAGTTTGTAGGATAAGCCGGACGGTAAACGGCGGATGGTCATATAACCAGGCAGGCACGGTGCTCTGACCACATCCGGAATTGCGGTCCGTACGACGATATTTTATTGAATTTAGCGGCCCCGGCAGCGTATATATACGTAATACAATTGCTTTATCAGGTATTATATATCTGCCTGACTGCGCTCAAATTGCATGGTATGTTAATTGCTTATTTAAAGTTGGATATGAAACGCGCGGTGATAATATGATCAGGAAAATTCTCATAGTCGATGACCAGACCTCTATACTATCGGTGATGTC